>CAJWKQ010000211.1 GCA_913041895.1 uncultured Verrucomicrobiales bacterium | reverse complement strand
GATTTTCCCGATTTTTCGATTTCGATTTACCAGATTTGCCCGAAAATTTTTCGTTCAACTTTTTGGTTTCTGTATCTTCCTGTTCCTCTCCGTCAACATACTCCCAATCCTCTGCATCCAAGTCGTACTCAAATCCAGCCGATCCGTCTTCAGCTTTCAGGGCCGCCAGTTCGATCTTGTCCATCTCAAGTGGAAGCACCTTCATTAAGGATTTGATTGCCGTTTTCATCGCCATTGATTCGTAATCTGAAACCCACGGGCCACCTTTACCGGCTTTACTCTTAGCTTTAATCTCATCAATGCGCCACTTGGGTAAATACCTGAAAACAGGATCGCCATTCGCCATGTTCGCCACGGCATAGGCCCCGATAAATTCCCCTTTTTCCGGGTTGGTTACATTTGGCACATGAATCAGTTTGGGAATCAGCCCGAACTCAACCTCAAGCTTGTCATAACTGTAAACGCAATGGGCGTTGACTGAGTTGACATGAGGTGATTGGAGAGCCAGCTTGATTAGGCCCTTGTAGCCCGGAATGAGTTGGCATTTGTCCCCGTAAGGAACCAGATACGCCAATCCCTGCACTGAGTTGGGTAGAAGCCCCAATGAGCAGGCTTCCAAGGCCGCTTGAGCAATAGAGTTAAAAGTGCATTTCATGAGATTCGGTGATTTTTGAACCTCGGTCAGCACTGTTCGTATCACATGATCTTGGTTAAACCCGCAGTAGCTAGGCAAAGCATTTGCGAACTTGGGTTTCATTTCGTCTAATTTTACAACCAGTTGTTTCCCGTCCATTTTCTCTTTCCTTTGTTTTTGATTGCAGGGAGTATTACTTATGAATTTGAAACTGATTCTTCTCTATCTCGGATTAAATGAAATTTGTCTGTCACATTTTTTGAATGAGGACAGTGGTATTTGCAAAAAGATATTTGTTCTTCCAGTTGCTCCATCTTCATCTCTAAGCTAGTGAGTGCCATATCCATTATTTTGTCCATTTTAGCTGTACCTTGCTGTTCCCAACCTTCTGGGGGTAAGGTCGATCCTTGCCCAGCTCTGACAATTTTGGGTTTAGCCTTCTCCTTTGTTTGCGACTTTTTGTCCAGAGCATTTGTAATAAATTCATCACCTAATTCCTTTTCAATCATGTGAGGTCCACGAATTCCACCTACTCTTGTGGATTTAAGTTTTCCTGTTCGACAAAGTTTCCTTAGATGGTCAATTGAAACATCTGCACGAAGAGCAAGCTCTGATAGCGTGTAATAACTTTCTGTTAGTTTTGTAAGCATTTTTCCCCTTTAATTCTCCTTGAAGGCCCACCTTGGTAGGCTGAGTTCGGTGATTTCCTCTGGATAACCATCCACCCGATCAAGTTCGGGCGTTGCCTTCCAGAAGGCGTATTTGGCGAGATCGGCTTTTGCCTGCAACCAGCCTTCAGCAAGCGAACTCTCGTCTAAGGTATAAACCGCCACGCCATAGGGTTCGGACTTTTCAGCACAAACGAATATAAAAGCCGGGTATTCGCCATGTATCCGATACCAACCTTCTCGATACCACGCCGCCTGAACGTGATAGCGGTAATTTGCAACAGATTTGGCAAACGATTCCGGGGAAGCATCCCTTGTCGTTTTAAAATCCACTAAAATGTTATTTTCCTCTGTCACAAAGTCTGTCCGGGCCTTGCAAGTAACCTTATGGAATTGCCCCTCAACATAAACATCTTGCTCCCAGAAATAGGAAACCTCGGATCTGCCTTCCTCAAAAAGCTTACTCGCAATCGGATGGGCGTAAACGGCGTTATAGATATTTTCTAGCCGGTGATACTGGTCTTCGTTGAGTGGAGTGCGCCCTTTGTTTCTATTTTCAAATGCTTCTGCTTCTAGCTTGCCCTCTTTGGTGCGCCGGTTGAACTTTGGCGATCTAACATAATCCCTGTGGAATTTGTCAGTCTCTAAAACAATGCTATGCGCCGCCGTGCCTTCAACCATGTCAGCCGTAGGGGGCTGAGAAGGGGCCTGCCAGTGGGCGATAGATTTCTTGATTCGATCTAGGTCGGATTTGGATATGGCGGGGTAGTCCCGGTAATCCTGATTATCCATATTTTCGATAACTTCAAACCAATCCTTGACAGCGACTTCAACCATGATTATCCTTTTCTTTGTTCATTATTTTCTCCTTTTTGGGTGGCTTAGATGGAACTAGGCCCTCGACCAGCCGAGCAAGCCATGGCTTCCTCACAGTCACATTCTCGTAAAGACAGTCAGTTAGCTTGAGGGCCATAAAGCTTGTCCAATTGTTTTGAAATCCCTGCTCTCAACTGCTTGACATCAGCACGTTTCTCTTGAAGTGCATCGGTCTTCTTGATTGCGGGGCCGAGAAGCTCGTTTAATTTCCGCATTTCTTCTGTGTTTTCCCTAAGTGCTTCCACAAACTCATTCATATCCATGCGCCCTCTTTACCCTCTCGTAACGATCTTTTTCTGATTCCCTTTTCGGGGCTTCAGTTTTCCATTCCTCTGGCCTGTTATTAGCCGGGTGGTCGTGGAAATAAACCCAATCCAAGCCTTCATCATCTCGCCACATCTCAAACTGCCTGCCGTTCTCAATTCCAGTGTGCTTGTAGGGGATAGCTTTCTTGATGGGCTTCCCGCTTTTGACCATTGCCACCAGTTTGCCGACATTTTTTTTAACCATCTCATGCCGTTCTTCATGCACCCAATCGGGTTCAGGTAGCCCCTTCCATTCCGGGTTATTAAGCTGAGACTGAAATGCCCCGCCGGGTTCCACCCTTTCAACAAGCTCACGGAACTGAGCGATCTTCGGGAAATAAGGCGGGTATTCACAGGAAAGAGATTTGATTGTTCGCAGGGTCGCTACTGCGATCTGGTTGGGAGTAAGATCCTGAAGCCCCGCTGACCACGTTGCCATCATCTCCTCGGTCAGATCCTGCCGGTAATTGGCGCATAGAGCTTGAAGGGCGGTCAGTATTGCTTGGGTGTTGTCCTCCAAGATATTTTCTTCTGATTTCATCTGCGGTATTTCGGTTGCGTTGATCTAGGTTTGCTCTCGTTGGCTTCAACGGAATGTCAGGAACGGAATCGTCTAAGTTCACATAGCTATCAAAATTTTCTGGGAGGTAGATCGTTTTTGGTCTGAGATAAGTTTTCATCTTCGGATCGTTTTCCCATTTCTTTTTCATCTTTCGATGAACGGCTTTGAAGTCCTCAAGCGTGTATCCCTTTTTCTGAAGGGCCGTAATTTTTTTCTCGTAAGTGTCTGGGTGGTATTTCTTTCCCCAAGCTTCGTTGAGATCAGCAATCACTTCTTCGTAAAAGCACAAGGTAGTAGGGGAAATAATATTATTTTTAATATTATTTTCAATACTACCTAATACTATACTTTCTTGTTTGTGCCCCGCCTGCGGTATCGTCTTTGTTTCGCCTGTTGTCCTGCCAACCTGATATTTCTTATAATTACAGATAGTTAGGAGCGTACTGTGTTGTCCTATCTGTTGTACTAAAATGCGTTCGATTTTTTGGAGTAAATTTAGGTATCTTTTCACCTTCCCACGGGACCATTTCCAACGCTTGCACATGGTCAATTGCGACCATGCTAATTGCCCCGTATCGAGATCAATCGCCATGTCTCTGATCATCACTTTTCCGGGCAATCGGTTGGCATTAAGAATAATGTCAATCCACGCCTGAGACTTTGTAAACGGCTCGGTAAGCCAAAGCTCATCGTCTTCGATCTTTCGGTGAAGTTTAATGTAGCCGTCAGTCATGGCGGGGCCGGGCATCAATGCCCTCTTTTGCTTCAATAGCGTCCAACCCCTGTCTCAGATACTCGGTTCTGTCCCTCACTAGACCCAACGAATGTTGGCGAACCGAATCGATGGTTTCCTCGTCCAAAAGCTGACACACCTTTGAAACTGAGAGGCCGACACCATCTGCCACATCTTGCAACGTGACACCTGAGTTCCGTAATAGTTCTTTGATCGTCATTTTTAGCTTGTGTAAGTCTTTGTAAAATCTTAATTTATATACACACTATGATAAGTAATAGCACTTGTCAAGTCTTTTTTATGGCTCATAAATGATTTATGAAACCAGAACTTATAAAGCAGGCTAGACAGGCACAGGGATGGAGCCAGCAGGAACTAGCCGAAAAGGTGGGCGCACCTCATTCTTCTGTTTATAAATGGGAAAGAGGGATGTCTAAACCTTCTAAAAGTAACCAAAAACGTCTGGAAGAAGTTTTTAGTGGTTCAGATTCCGGGGCGGGAAACGCTTCGGTAGAAAAACATCTGCGGCAAAGAATCGTAGACCTTGAAGCTCGGTTGGAAGACAAGGACAAAAATATAGCATTATTGGAAGATGCGCTGGCAATTGCTAAATCTGCTCTGAAAGAGATTGCTAAATCTTAACCGCCCGCAAGCAAGCATTATCATGGGTGAATAAATGGAGATTTAAATGGGTATTTTAAGAAAAATAAAAGAAATTCAGATTTATCAATACTAATTAATTCAATTAATCCAACACCTCATTTATTTAGGCATACTTTTGCTACTCATCTAATTAATTCGGGTGTTAAAATGGAGATTGTCAAAGATTTGCTTGGTCATGAAAAATTATCTACTACTCAGATTTACAGTCATTTAGATGTAAAAGGAATGAAAAAAATTCTTGATGAGGCACATCCTCATGCTTAATAATTTTATTAATCAATAAATTCCTAGAAGAATTAAATAATTACAAATTTATTAATGCACTCTTTTGAAACCTTAAAATGGTATTAACTGTTGATATTTCCTTTTCTAGCTGGACAGCCAGAATTCGTAGCCAGTAGTTAACAAGAAACATAATTAAGTAATGATGATAAATTAGACAATTATATTGATTTTGCTTTAGCAAGTGGAGTAACTTCACATGTTTTATTCGAGGTTTAGAAATTAAGATGTGGGAGAAATAATATTGGAAGATAGGATTTTTACATCTGAGTCTGTTACTGAGGGTCATCCTGATAAAGTATGTGACCAAATTTCAGATGGAATTCTTGATGAAATAATAGCTAAAGACCCTAATGCTAGAGTAGCCTGTGAAACATTAACTACTACAAATAAAGTTGTTTTGGCAGGTGAAACGCGCGGTCCTGCGGTCATTCAGGGTGAATTTTGAGCCCGGCCGATGACATGCTCGCCCCAACGGGCTGCGCAGAAACGATGAAACCGGCAAGAAAGAGAAGGGCAGGGGAGAGCTCGTCGATCGCGGGCTCAGTCTTAACTTGGGAGATATCGTAGTTGGCCGCTGCTATGCCGTTCCCCGCGTCGCTGACAATCACGTCGAGATGCGCAAATTCGCTGAAGGACACTGACAAATTTGAGCCCGCGATCGCTCCGGCGTTTTCGAATGCCGATGGCACCGCGGACGCACTCGATACATTGCCAAACAGGCTGAACGAGAAAACAGTCAGAAGTAGCGGAAGAAATCTCATTCGAGGCCCTGATTGGTTGAGTGGCGGAGGAAATCCAAGATGGGGAGAGTATTCAGTGCCGAACGACCCTTGGCAGTGATCGCAATCACGCCAATTTAATTTTTCTTTGTTTCCGCCAGATGTCCGGATTGTTTCAGTTGATCGCATATCCGAAGGCGGGCGCTTCAACCGTCACGCCATCCGATATATCGTGCGGCTGAATATTTGAAAGAGGGT
>CAJWKQ010000210.1 GCA_913041895.1 uncultured Verrucomicrobiales bacterium | reverse complement strand
GTACGCCTTAATCGTCTTCACCGAGCCCTACACAACGCGCTCACAGGAAAACCACACACACTTAAAATAAAATCAACAGAAGACGGAAATCTGCATCGCTCCCTAAAAGTTTTAGTAGCAGAAGACAATCCCATCAATCAAAGAGTTGCAACTTTACAACTCAACAAGCTTGGCCATCAGATTAAAATTTGTGAGCACGGGCAAGCCGTTATTGAATCAGATCTAGACAAATTCGATATCGTGCTGATGGATTGCCAAATGCCGGTACTAGATGGCTTGGAAGCTACACGGCGCATACGGGATCAGGAGTTAAGTAATAATACGAGTAATCCAGTTTATATTATCGCAATGACCGCTAATACTCAACAGGATGATCGCGCAGCCTGTCTAGAGGCGGGGATGGATGATTTCATTTCTAAACCCGTCCAACTAAATGAACTTAGAGCTGCATTAAAAAAATCTCTTGGAGGCGAACCAGAAAAATACTTAAACGATGATGACCGCCCACTACTGTCAAGAAGCCAACTAGATCAACTCAGGAGTAACGGACAAGATGAAGATTTTCATGAAATTATATCGATGTACCTCGAGCAAACTGGCAAGCAGCTTTGCATGCTTCACGAAGCTTTTGCCGAACAAAATCTCGAATCCATATCCCATATTTCCCATCAAATCAAGGGGAGCAGTGCCAATATGGGCGCCTCTCAACTGGCTGATGCATGCTCGCGTTTAGAGAATGAATCCATTGCCGGGAACCTACCCGCAATCAGGCAACTGCTGACAGAAATATCCGGCACATTTGACCGCACGGAAGTACAACTTCGCGCAATCCTTAAAGAATAATCAAACTTTGTCACAACCACTAATGGAAACACTTCACGCTCCTTGGCGCATTCAATATATCCTCGGAAAAAAACACGCATCCGGAGATGTATCAGAATTTGCCCGAATCGCACAATCACAGGATGACGAAGCAAATTATGTGATCAGTAGAAGTCGCCATAGTTTTGCATTGTTAAACAAATACCCTTACACCGGGGGTCATGTACTCGTTGTCCCTTATAAGCAGATAAGCGATTTAGACAAACTGACTGATGACGAAAATTTGGACGTACTCAAACTTCTTCAATGTGTTAAAAGGGCAATTCAAAAGTCAATGAACCCGAACGGATTCAACATAGGGCTCAACCTGGGCCGAACAGCCGGCGCAGGTATTGAGGATCATCTTCACTGGCACATTGTTCCCCGTTGGAATGGAGACATTAACTTTATGCCGACCATCGGCCATACTGCTGTGCTCCCCGAGGCTCTAGAAGAAACAGCGGCTAAACTTCGCAAAGCCATCTCCAATCAATGCCCAGCATAACAATACAATTAAATAGTGCTCGAGAGGCACATCAACTATTTAACAATGACCCTTCAAATCTAAAACTGATCCAAGAACAAACAGGCGTTAAAGTTACATCGAGAGATGGGTGGATCAAGCTTGACGGAGATCAAGAAACGATCGAAAGGGTCGAGCATTTGTTCCACTCACTACATGACTTGCTCAAATCCGGCAGCAACCCAACAAACCAGGACATAGCCAAAACATTAGAAATATTTCACGACAATGATCAAAATATTCTCAAACATCTTAGAGACAACCCAATCACTACATCACCCCGAAAGTCTCAAATAACACCTAAAACTTTAGGGCAAAAAAAATATCTACAAGCTATTGAAAAAAATGATGTAACATTCGGAATAGGTCCGGCTGGCACCGGAAAAACTTACCTTGCTGTCGCAATGGCCGTAAGCGCTCTTTATAAGGGTAATATATCCCGCATAATACTCACTCGGCCTGCTGTCGAAGCGGGTGAAGCACTAGGCTTCTTGCCTGGCGACTTAAGGGAGAAGCTAAGCCCATATCTTCGACCTTTACACGATGCTTTACTTGACATGATGCCATCAGAAGAAGTGCAAAAGAATATGGAACGGGAAATAATCGAGATCGCTCCTTTAGCTTATATGCGTGGACGCACTCTTAATAACGCCTTTGTGATACTAGACGAATCACAAAATACAACTCATGAGCAAATGTTTATGTTTTTAACACGCCTCGGGCATTCATCTAAGGCCATTATCACCGGAGACCCCACGCAAATCGACTTACCTTCTACTAAAAAATCAGGCCTAACCGAAGCACTTCTAACTCTCAAAAGCACCGACGGAATATCTATTAATCAATTCCATCAGAATGATGTCGTCCGACACCCTCTTGTGCGTAAAATTATTTCCGCTTATGAATCTCAGCGCGGCAAGGAATGAATAATCTATCAGTACAGAACAGACAGCGCGCATTTAAGATCTCTTCCGAATTAATAGAACAAGCAGTAGAGTCTGTAATGAATGAATTGTTTCAAAATAAAAAACATGAATTGTCAATTGTCTTTATCGGCGAAAACAGGATGGCTGAGATCAATCAACAATATCTTGATCATAAAGGACCCACTGATGTCTTAACCTTCAACTATCCTGATGAATCACCTCCAAAGAGTGAAATATTAATATGCCCGAGTGTTGCCTATCAGCACGCAAAATCTCACAATGTTTCCTTAGGCTGCGAGCTAACACGTTATATCATCCATGGTATTCTTCATATACAGGGATATAGCGATCTAACCTCAAGGGAACGATCCGTTATGAAACAAAAAGAAAACCGTACTCTTAACAAAATTTCTAAGTTAATGCCTCTGGATAACATTTCACATGGATGAAACATCCAGAGGGATTGTCTTAAGAGTGTGGCCTTTATCTGACACTAGCCTAATTGTACACTGGATCACTAGTGCTCACGGAAGGTTAACCACGGTTGCCAAAGGTGCAAAACGTCCCAAAAGCCCTCACCGAGGCAAACTTGATTTATTGTTTGAGGCCGATTTTACCTACCGTAAAAGCCACCGCTCTAATTTACACACATTGAGAGAAGTTTCTGTAAACAGTACTCATTCCAGTGTTAGCTCCGATATATATAGTCTAAGCCTTCTCGCTTATGGAACCCATTTCCTCGAAAAAGCAACCGAAACTGAGTATCCAATGCCAGGAGTTTACGTTATTTTCTCCACTTTAATTAAGCACTTAAGCAACACACCCCCCGAAAAAACCTTAGTTTACGCACTTGAAATTAAAATACTAAATGAGCTGGGCCTAGCACCATCAGCAGATGAGGGCCGTATTCACAAAGATATATCAAATTTAATCGAGCAGCTTGGCTATCTAAACTGGTTTGATATATCCCTATTAAACCCCACCCATAAACAATCTGCTGAAGTATCTTTGTTCTTAGAAGCGCATATTACACGGCATTTAAACTCAATCCCCAAAGGACGGACCTCAGCATTGGGTTTTTGAGATATCTTTTGGAGGTTCGATCCATTTATTGTGCTTACTGATTAGGTCAACAAGGCTTTCAACAGCTTCAGTCTCCGGAATATTAAAACGCACAGGCTCTCTCCCTACATAAAGATTAATCTTGCCGGGTGCCCCCCCTACATAACCAAAGTCTGCATCGGCCATCTCTCCGGGGCCATTTACTATACAACCCATAACCGCTATCTTCACTCCTTTTAAGTGTTCCGTTCTTAATTTAATTTTTGCGGTAACTTCCTGAAGGTCAAATAAGGTTCGGCCACAACTGGGACAGGCTACATAATCTGTTTTGAAGGAACGGCAACCCGCTGCCTGGAGTATATTATAGGCTAATTTCAATGATTTTTTTGCGTCCCCTTCTCCCCGAATCAAAATCGCATCCCCTATCCCATCACATAACAGTGACCCAATAGATATTGAAGCACGAAGTAACGCAATATCCGAAGACAAAGCTTCCTCACCAAAACATAAACTGTCCTTTAAAAGAATCGCATTGCATTTTCGAAGACTTTTCAAACGAGCGGCTAGAAGCCTGAATGCTGTAATAACTGGAATATCAAGCCCATCTGCAACAGTAACCAGCTGCTTATCGCAATTAATTTTAAATTCTTCTCGTGGATCAACCTCAAGTAAATTTAGATTCTCATATATTGCCTCTGGCCGCACATCGTCATGGGCATGTATTTGTGGTGATACCTCTATCCATGATTTTTCAACAACCACAACGCGAATTGGCTGTTCACCGCCACATCTGATATCATTATTTAACGCAATCTCTAGCGAAACTCGCCGCGAATAATCAAAAGGATCAAAAGATAACGGTAAATCAGGGTATATATTTTCAGTGTCAGTAATCTTAGGTATTTGACTAATAATATCATTACATACTGCAATTTCATTCGGGGAATCTTCAGTAAGTGAAACACGAATTGTATCCCCCAGCCCATCGCACAATAATGAACCAATCCCAATTGCACTTTTAATTCTTCCATCCTCACCATCACCGGCTTCTGTCACCCCTAAATGCAATGGATAATCCCAGTCCTTACCAAGCTCTGCGAGTCTTGCGGCCAGCAATCGATAGCATTCAATCATCACCTTAGGATTGCTGGATTTCATTGAAAATTTGAAATTGTGAAAGTTTCTAGACCGGGCAATCATCGCAAACTCCAACGCGCTCTCCACCATGCCCAATGGAGTATCACCGTAACGGTTCATTATTCGATCACTAAGCGAGCCATGATTGGTTCCTATTCTCAAAGCCCGACCCAACCGCTTACATTCTTCCACAAGAGGCCCAAACTCCTCTTCAATCCGCTTTAGCTCTTCCTCGTATTGATCCTCGGAATATTCTCGGGTAATAAATTTTTTTGTATCAGCATAATTACCAGGGTTCACCCTGATCATTTCACACCACTTAACAGCTTCCATTGCCGCATCAGGTTTAAAATGTATATCTGCAACTATCGGAACATTTGACCCTTGAGACCTTATGCCAGCTGCAATATGTTCTAGATTTGCCGCATACCTCTTAGTTTGAGCAGTTATTCGAACAATTTGGCAACCCACACCCACTAAATCTATGGATTGCTGTATACAGGCTTCAGTATCTAAAGTGCTGCTTGTTATCATTGACTGAACAACAATCGGGTTGGAATCACCCACTATAACACCCCCCTTTGAAGGATCACCAATTACAACGGGTCGCGATTTTCTAGAAATATATTGATAGGGCGAAGCGCAGTACTTCACTGTTATTCTCCAGAAGGCGAACTGCTCTCAACTTGAGTATCTGTTTTAAATATCTCGTGCAACCTAGGAACACGTCGCACATCAGCAAATGTTACATAAACAAAGAAGCATAGAAGTAGCGCAGCAAAAGCGGTCGTTGCCCATTCCTGAAATTTTGCACTTACAGGCTCTTTACGAACCCACTCGATTAAAGACATCAGTATATGCCCGCCATCAAGCACCGGCACAGGCAAAAGATTTAATATTGCGAGATTTATGTTTAGCAGAACTAGAAAACTCAAAGCTAACCTCAGATCGTGATTAACCTGGATTGCAAGCATTCCAAAAATCCCAACCGGGCCGCTTAAGTCTTTTGCGCCAACGCCAGATTCACTTCGATTTGCAAGCGCTTTGAATGTAATAGCAATTTTATTCAAAACGTCACCAACTTGCGCTACTGGCGTGGGGTGGTGGGATTTTTCGCTATAACGAAACTTCCCATTATACGTAAGGCCTAAATTTTGATCCAGACCTATGCCGAGCACACCGTTAACCGGTGCGATTGGAACCTCCATCTCTTCCTCACCGCGAAGCAGTATCATTTC
>CAJWKQ010000209.1 GCA_913041895.1 uncultured Verrucomicrobiales bacterium | reverse complement strand
AAGCCCTTCGAGTTTAAGTTTGGGGCTCGTAAAGGAGATGCACGAAAATTCTTTGAAAATACAGCCGATCACGACAGCATAATTGCTGAAAGAAAGGAGATTATAAGGCTCCATCCTGAGCGGCATGTTTTTCAAAAGCCTGCTGCCGAAGCAGCTGTCAAAGAGTTGATGGTATGGGCAAGAATATCGGCAGAAGAATGCCATGAACTAGGATTGCATTGGCAGCAGGATTTTATAGTGCTTTTGACTGATAAACGGGGCAAGGAGGTGTTCCAGGCCGGTGTTGTTTGTTTCCCCTCATCTTGGCGTCCAGAGGAGAAAATAGGTTTACCAGTCTATGAAATTCATTCGCCTGTTCCTACTTTGAATGAACGTTTGGGCAACCAAATAGATAAGTTTTTGAGAGCTATAGAGCCTGGTGTAGCATGGGAACGATTGAACTGGGGATTGAGTCAATCACCTGAGTTGAATCAACATCCCGAATGCAAGATACCGCCACTTAAACCGCCCTATGATTTGGATCAAGTATGGGTAAGACGTGAGGATCAGGTTTTGTTTCGTCTGCCAAAAACTGAAGCCCTAATCTTTGGGATAAATATACTCAATATATCTGTGGCAGAGATTGCTGCCGATAAAGATGGTCGAAATGGGTTGAGGATGGCAGTCGAGACAATGCCCGATAAAATTGCGAAGTATAAAAATATTCAGGACAGCCGCGAGCATTTACTGGGGTTGCTCAAAGACTAGATATATTAATCGGTAATTTCTTCGGTTAGAGCGGAGCCTCTTTTGGCCTTCTCCCCAGCAGGGTAATCGGAGAGAAGTGCCAGACTGGAGGCAAAAATGATGCCTGCGCTGAAGAGGCTTAGACTGGATGCTGAAATAATTCCGATTAGCCAAAAACCGAGAAATGGTGAGAGGAATACACGGATCCCATTAAAGAACACATGAACGCTCATATAATCGGCAACATGTTTGGGAGGTGCAAATTTGGTCACCCATAAACTCCATGCTACTTCACCGCCCGAATTAGCAATGCCAAATAGGACTGCGGCTATAATCAAACCGGTCATTGATTCACTGTTAAAGAAGATCACCAAGGAAGTTGCGAAGAAAAAATTCAATACTACACGAAGTATAAAGAAGTTCATGCGATCGAATAATCCTCCCCAGAGAGGGCTGCTCACAAGCTTTACGGCGTTGGGAATAAAGACAAGAATGAGAGCGATATGAACAGGAGTAGGGTCAAAGTTTAGTGTGTAATCGTCACTATAGGCTCCAGCATTTGCGAGGTATTCCACGCGGAGAGGAAATAACATTAAATTGCCTACACCAAAGAGCATCCAGCAGATAAGAATGTGGCGAAAGAGCTTGTCCTCTTTTACAAACCTCAATGAGCGAAATGGGTGGGTGCCTTTAGCCTTGGTGAGAGGCTTAGCAGGGATACGTGAAAAGCAAAATGCAGCAATTATGAACGCACTTGCGAATGTTCCTAGAAGCCAATGCGGGTAGCTTGATAATTGGTTGTCATTGGTGTGGTTGTTCAAGACCCATCCCGCTATCAAGCCAAAGACTGCAGCGCTAGAAATTCGAATCATTGCTGTACGGGAGAAAAATTTACCTCGTGAAGTCTGCGGATAGTTCTCTTGGTAAATCTGAGTTACTAATGGAATTGCAGCGGTCGCCATTGTGGTTGTTAAAATAATGCCTCCAATGAAGAGCCACCTATTTTCGATTATGGAAATAATGAGGAATCCAAGGCTGGCTGCCAGCATCAACTTGGAAGCTGCTTGTGCTGTTGTCCATCCCACTTCAGATACTCGTGAAACGACTACTGGTCCCAAAAGAAATCCAAGTGCTCCAGCCGCTGCAATTAATGCCTTGGCCGTTGCTCCAAAGGTAAACCACTTTACTGCAATCAGGAGTAAAAAAGTTGTAAAACCAGTTTCAAGGATGCCTGAAGCTACTGCGCGGAAGCGCTCATAGAAGTATGTAGTATCCGTCCTATCCAAGGGGCGGGGAGAGTAAACTTATGTTACTGTTGATGCGAGTTCCTCTTCGCAGTCGACAATTTGCTTTATTTGTACGAGAAACCAACGGTCGATTCCGGTGAGTTCAAAGATTTCATCAATGGACATTCCGGCACGCAGTGCGTGGCGAAGATAAAAGACGCGCTCGGCATTAGGGGCGGTTAGTTTTTGGATGATGACATCACGGGGAAGGATGTCTCGGTCACCGTAAGTTGCCTCACCAATACGCCAGTTTTTGCCGTCTCCTCCAAGACCTGATCTCCCAATTTCCGTGGAACGAAGGCATTTTTGTAGGCTTTCCTTAAAAGTGCGACCGATAGCCATAGCTTCACCAACACTCTTCATTTGGGTATTGAGTGTGGGGTCAGCTTGTTGGAATTTCTCAAAAGCAAAGCGTGGGATTTTAGTGACAACATAGTCAATGGTTGGTTCAAAACTAGCAGGGGTTTCACGGGTAATATCGTTGGGAATTTCATCTAGTGTATAGCCTACGGCAAGTTTGGCTGCAATCTTGGCGATGGGAAATCCTGTGGCCTTGGATGCAAGGGCGGAGCTGCGGCTTACGCGTGGATTCATCTCGATGACAATCATGCGTCCGTTATCGGGGTTGACAGCAAACTGAATATTCGAGCCGCCGGTTTCTACACCCACCGCACGGATGATGGCAAAGCTGGCATTGCGCATGATCTGGAACTCCTTGTCAGTCAGCGTCTGAATGGGGGCTACGGTGATGCTGTCACCGGTGTGCACGCCCATAGGATCAAAATTCTCGATGGAACAGATGATAACGCAGTTATCGGCCTTGTCGCGCATCACCTCCATTTCGTATTCCTTCCATCCGATGAGTGACTCCTCTATTAGGATTTCATCCACCGGTGACAGGTCGATACCTTTCTTGGCCAGTTCCTCAAACTCATCCCGGTTATAAGCAATGCCACCTCCGGTGCCACCCAAGGTGTAGGCGGGACGAATGATTAGCGGGTATTTGTTAATCCTCTCAGCGATGGCCCAAGATTCTTCCATGTTGTGAGCAATGCCGCTTGTGGGTACGTCCAGGCCAATCTCGAGCATCAGTTCTTTGAAGCGTTCGCGATCTTCTCCTCGCTCAATAGCATCGGCTTTGGCCCCGATCATCTCTACACCATGTTTTTCAAGTATCCCATTACGGAAGAGCTCCATGGCTGTGTTGAGGCCCGTTTGCCCACCTAGAGTTGGGAGTAGTACGAGCTTTCCTTCAGCACCGAGCTTTTCCATCTCGGTCTGCTCGCGCACGATGATTTTTTCCACAGCTTCGGACGTGACCGGTTCGATATAAGTACGATCTGCAAACTCTGGGTCGGTCATTATGGTGGCTGGGTTTGAATTCACCAATACCACACGATAGCCTTCTTCTTTAATGGCTTTACAGGCTTGTGTGCCTGAATAATCAAATTCACATGCTTGCCCGATTATGATGGGGCCGGCGCCAATAATGAGAACCGAATGTATGTCGTCGCGTCGAGGCATTAACCGCGGGAGACTTAACGGCAAACAGGGCCACTTGTCATGGGTTTTCTATTGTAAAAGGGAGGGAGGGGGGCTTAGGGGGCCTATAAGAGGTTTTGCTGTTCCTTGCCATCTAATTTCAGGCCTAGTCTATCGTAGCTTAGTTCAGTGGCTGTTCGGCCTTGCGGGGTGCGTTGGATATAGCCTTCCATGATGAGGAATGGCTCATAGACCTCCTCCAGTGTATCAGCCTCTTCTCCCACGGCTGCTGCGATGGAGTTTAGCCCCACGGGGCCCCCTCTATATTTTACTATAATAGTTTCTAAAATACGCTTATCCATCTCGTCCAAGCCGTGGCCATCGATTTCCAACATCGCCAAGGCTTGATCGGCAATCTTGTTGGTGATAGCCCCATCGGCTTTCACTTGGGCGTAGTCGCGTACCCGACGCAGCAGATTATTGGCAATGCGCGGGGTGCCACGGCTCCTGTGAGCAATTTCATTTGCTCCTTCTGCGTCAATGATTACATCCAGTAAGCTTGCCGATCGAGAAACAATGTGGCTCATGTGTTCAGACGAATAATAATCTAAACGCTCGCGAATCGGAAAACGGGTGAGTAGAGGTGCGGTGAGTAGACCGCTTCTTGTTGTGGCTCCTACCAAAGTAAACCGAGGAAGATTCAGTCTTACACTACGGGCATTGGGTCCTTGGTCAATAATGATGTCTAGTTGGTAATCCTCCATCGCGGGATAAAGATATTCTTCCACTGTCTTTTGCATACGGTGGATTTCATCAATAAAGAGGACATCGCCTTCCTCAAGATTGGTTAATAGTCCTGCTAGGTCGGCAGCTTTTTCAATAGTAGGTCCGCTTGTGGTGCGAAGATTAGCACCCATTGCTTTGGCAATAATGTGGGCGATGGTTGTTTTTCCCAAGCCTGGAGGGCCAGAGAGTAATAGATGGTCGATGGGCTCTTTGCGTTGACTGGCGGCAGTTACGGCAATTTCTAGCCGTTCCTTTACCTTGTTCTGTCCTTCAAACTCAGAAAAAATTTCCGGACGAAGCGATTTCTCAAAAGCCATGTCGGGCGTTCCAAGTTCATCGGTAATTCTCGTAGCCACTGGAAATAACAATATGTGTGCCGAAGTTTCTCAACAAGTCGATTTCATCAACAGCTGGTAATCTCGACAATCCGGAATCAACTGTTATTCTAGTGTTGTGAGTGATGAGCCTGGAAATCAGAAAGAGGATTTTGATGAAATGCAGGAATTTGATTTCGTGCCAAATTTTATCCCATTACCGGTGGTATTTCACTCTTTTACTGAGGAAGGGCCATTTACAAAATGTACTATATGCAACGAGTTGTTGTTGGAAGAAGGGAACCCGTATCTGATTCACAAAGCGTTTCATCGTGGCGAGGTGATTTTTGAGTATGCGATGTGCGTGCTTTGTCGGTCAAAGATGCAAGAAGAGTTGTCAGCTGAATCCCTAGAACGTATCAACTTATACATGGATCAGTATCATATTGAGAAGCGTGGTGAATCGCTCTTGAAGGATCATGGAACCGATGTTGGTCCATGGATTTCTCATTGCTTGATTAGTGGCAACCCTATTGCTGACGAGGATGAATACCATTATTACGCCTTTTGCGATGGTGCCGATCTTATATTCAATGGTCTTCCCATGGCGCTGGCTGGCGGGGTTGATGAGGAATTGAACGAATTGCTCTCCAAGCAAACCCGTGAACGACTGGATGGTTTTGTGGAGGAACAATTCGGTCTGCCCCCGGAATTGCGTAAACCGATTAAAGGTAGCCCGATTTTGATATAAATCACTTTCGCTTGAAGAAATCTGACCCTTAGGGCAGTCTAACAGTCAGAATGCTGGAGTTTCTCGGACAACCCACGCGCCATTGTGACGGGCTCACGCGACGCAGTTTCCTACGTGCAGGCGCGTTGGGTGTAGGTGGCTTTACGCTGGCCGATTTGCTGCGTGCCGAAAGTGTAAAGAGCTCTACAGCCAAGGCGGTGATCAATATTCATCTGGATGGTGGCCCCCCGCAGATGGATATGATCGATCCCAAGCCACAAGCACCTGCCGAATTACGCGGCGAATTTACAAGCATTCGTTCCAAGTTGCCCGGTGTGCATCTCACCGAGCTAATGCCCCGCATGGCGGCAGCGGCGGATCGATTTGTTTTCCTGCGCTCCCTCGTCGGCTCGGCCGGCCGGCACG
>CAJWKQ010000208.1 GCA_913041895.1 uncultured Verrucomicrobiales bacterium | reverse complement strand
GGCACCCTGAAGGGATCGGGGTTGGCAATTGGAGGACTGGTCACCTCCGGTCTCTCAATTATTAGTGTAGGCATATTTGCCAGCATGCTCTTGCCAGCATTAGCGAAAGCCAAAGCCAAGGCCAACCGCATCAAGTGCGTTAATAATCTGGGTAGCATCGGCCGAGCCCTCACTGGATTTGCTGACGATAACGGTCAGCGCCTTCCTTGGCAGTTGATCCCAATACAACAGCAAAATCATTTTGGCGAAGCTGGTATTACAGCAAGCAGCGCCGCACAGATCGTAAATATTGCTGCTATGCGCAGAGAGTTGCAGACTCCAAAGATTCTAGTTTCACCCTCTGATCCTGATAGATATGCGGGTAATGAAATGCTGCAGGCAAATTGGCAAGCCGCCTCCGAAATGGAGATCGCTGAAGGGCTTAGCTACGTGTTCGCCGCGCCCGGTGGTGACGTGCAGCGTCCTTCCACCGTGCTGGCTTTAACCAGAAATATTCGCAGCAACCTGATGAGCGACTGGGCCGGAGCCGATGAACCGGGTGCTCAAATGAATCCAAACGTCATGTGGGGATTGAATAAAAGCCAAGGCCAGCTGGTTTTGTCTGATGGCTCTGCCAAGCAATCCACCAACGCAGACTTGGGCGGAAGCGGCCGCATCACCAAGGCCCACGTTAATTCACGGGGAGGGCAATACCAAGGCCCCGCCAGCCCAGAGATTCTCCGTTAAATCTTAACCTTCAAATAGATTCATCTTGGAAAATAACCCTTATACCCAAACAATAACTTTAAACCCCAAGACCTCCGGTCTGGCCATAGCCTCTCTGATCTGCGGGATATTCGGGATTTTATTACTGCCCGGAATCCTCGGCGTGATTCTAGGCATCAGGGCCATCAACCAAATCGATACCAATAACGGCGCCATTAGCGGAAAAGGATTGGCTATCGCAGGACTGGCTACTTCCGGTATCTCAACTATTATATCGCTCATATTAGCCAGCATGCTACTGCCGGCACTGGCTAAAGCCAAAGCCACAGCCGACCGCATTAGGTGTATGAATAACGTGGGACATATCGGCAAATGCCTCACTCGCTTTGCACAGGACAATGACGAACGTATGCCATGGCAGCTAACCAAAGTCCAGCAGGCCAGCCACAAGTTTGATTCTCCTGGTGTTGGTGCAGGAAGTGCCGCTCAAGTCGTAAATATCACTGCTATGCGAAGCGAGTTGCAGACTCCAAAGATTCTGGTTTCGGCCTGTGATCCGGAAAGAATGGCAGGCAATGAAATACTACAGTCTAAGTGGAAATCAGCTTCTGAGTTAGAAATCGCTGCAGGGCTGAGTTACGTATTTGCAGCCCCAGGAGGCGACGTGCAATGTCCTTCCACTGTGCTGGCTTTGACCAGGAATATTCGCAAAAACCTGTTGACGCGCTGGGTCGGATCAGATGAAGTCACACCTCATCCTCACGTCATGAAGGGCCTGAAGAAAAGCCAAGGGCAACTGGTTTTGGCTGATGGCTCTGCTAAGCGATCCTCTGACGCAGACTTGGGAACGGCCGGGAAGATTACCAAGTGGCACATTAATTCTAGTGGCGGACAATCCAAGCGAAGATTTACCAGTCCAGCAGTTCTCCGTTAACTTCATTTGATTAGATGGAAAATAACCCTTACCCCCAAACACAAACAGTCACCCCAAAGACCTCCGGTCTGGCCATAGCCTCTCTGATCTGCGGAATATTCGGACTTCTATTCCTGCCCGGACTCCTCGGCGTGATTCTAGGTATCATAGCCATCAGCCGAATCAATTCCAGTAACGGAGCCATCAAGGGCAAAGGTCTGGCTATTGGCGGTCTGGTGCTCTCAGGGGTAACCATGGTGGCCTCGGGCGTTGTATTACTTCTGGCCAGTATGCTGTTGCCAGCGCTAGGGAAAGCCAAGGCCAAGGCCAACCGGCTCAAATGCGCTAACAACCTAAAACAGATCAGTGTCGCACATATTTCCTTCTCCGCAGAAAATGATGGATTCCCCTGGCAGCTACCGCCACCCGCAAAAAAACAGCTCTTTGGAATCTCCCGTGGTATGGATAAATCAGTCGGAGGAGTCTTCGGTCTAGAAGAGATGAAGCAAGAACTCTGGACCGCAAAAGTACTGGTTTCCCCTTGTGATCCTGCGCGAGCGAGTGCCAATGAAGAGTTGCAGATGCTTTGGCAGTCTTACAACACCAAGGATGGCAACCCGATGCCAGCTGAGGGCATCAGCTACGTTCTATGCGAAGGGGCAGACGATCTACTGGGTGATACAGTTCTTTCACTCACCCGCAACTTATCTTCTGATGACTTGGCCAATGCAACATGGCTGGGGGCAGACAGTGACCCGGATAATCCCAACACCATGGAAGAGCTTAATTTCAGCCAAGGTCAATTGGCTCGCACTGATGGGAGTGTGCAACAGTCATCAAATTTTGACTTGGGCGAACAAGGCATGATTGTCGGCGATCACATCAATTCGCAGGGAGGCCGTTCACCGGGCAATCCCAGCACCCGAATCTTCCGCTAATCATAAGTAAATCTAATTTGCTCTATCAGTAAACTGGTGGAACCTTGTATCAAGCCGGCATGGACAGGACCCCATTTCCGGCATGTTAAAAGACACAGACACCAGCCCGAGTATCGGCGGTTGCGTCCAAAATACAGTCGATAGGTCTGGGGCGGCGGAATTGAGCAACCAGGGGGCATGGCCTCTTCAGAGGCCCTTGCCAGCAGGAACTTCAAAACTCCTGCAGTGTCCCCAGCGTCCCACAGTTCACTTCCGCCGCTTTCTTATTTAAGGAACCCACAATTCACTTTTTTCAACCGGCTGGTCGGTACGCCGCGCCCGCAATTGAATGTAGGGGGCAATAAATTGGCCACGGTACTCAAAGCTACCGGGCTGAGCGGACGGATCAGAAAATTTGGGCTCCGTGACTGCCTCGATAACAAAGCCCGCCTCACATAGACCTCCGAGTAAATCCCCCCACTGATGAAGAAACTCCATGGTCCCTTGTTCACGGTGTGGCCCAGGACGCTTGGCGGGTGAAAGCGGGCCATCCAAATAATATGGAGAATCGATGACGAACCCCTGGGGCGTCGGAGACAAATCAACCTGAAGATTAGTCGGCTGCTTATGTCGACTGATATAGATCCCGCCGGGCATCATCACTCGGGCAAGCTCATGATAAGCCAAACGTATGTCGGGCACATAACAGGTGCTGACTGGCTGCATGACCGCTTCATAGGCGGCCTCCGGTAACATGGATAAGTCATCAATGGAGGTCTCTATCGTCTCGACCTGCAATCCTTTCGCCTCAGCCAATTCGGTGTCCAGCCTCAACATTTCAGGGCTGATATCTACCACCGTGACGCGAGCACCCGCTTGGGCAAGCATGGGGCCATGACGCCCGCCACCAGCACCTAGACAAAGAATGCGCTTATCGGTTATGTCACCTCCCAACCATCCAAGAGGATCAAGAATCTCCAAGGGGCGCACCATTTCTTCATCGGTGGCGGCAACTGTGAAACGTTTACCTCCCTGAACGCGGGCATCCCATGCAGTACGGTTGTGATCGTGAATGGGATTCACGATTTAATTTTTCTTTGGCTTGGGGCGGGCCGTAAAAAGCGGGAAGTTTTTTGAAGGAGTGTGGGCACTATGAAAAAGTGGAGCGATGCGCTTTACTACATCCGGATGATCGGCGGCGATATTCTTGGTTTCGCCTATATCAGTCTTCAGGTTATAGAGATTAATGGGAGCATCAGGGTTGCCTCGCACTTTCAGACGGATAGCTTTCCAATCTCCCATACGTATGGCCTGCGTATTGCCATATGAATGGAATTCCCAGTATAGGTATTCATGAGCTTTTTGTTTGCCGCCAGTCAGGGTGGGCACATAGGAGATACCATCGGTATGCTTGGGAGCCTTAATACCCGCCAACTCACAAAGGGTAGGCATAAGATCCCAGTGGGCACAGATGTGATCACTTACACTGCCTGACTTCACTTTTCCCGGCCATTGAGCGATAAGTGGCACGCGAATACCGCCTTCGTAAAGGTCGCGCTTATGGCCTCGCAGAGGGCCGTTGCTGTCAAAGAAGCCGGGCTTGTGGCCCCCCTCATAGTGCGGGCCGTTGTCGCTAGTAAACAGCACAAGGGTGTTATCGGCTATTTTCAGCTCATCCAATAAATCGAGCAACTCGCCAATACCACGGTCCATACGAGTCATCATGCCGGCGAATGCCGCCACGGGATTTTTCACACGGGTGCCGTGACTGTACTTGCCAATAAGATCCTCGAACTGTGAAAACTTCTTACGGAACGGCGCCACATCCTCCTCCGGACACTGCATTGCCGCGTGCGGAATGGTAATGGGGAGGTAAGCAAAAAACGGGTTCTTGGCGTTGTCTCGAATGAATTTGAGTGACCGCTGGTGGATCAGATCGTGCGAGTATGCTTCACCGTCGAACACCACCTTCTTATCATTATGCCAAAGGTGATTCGGGTAAAAAGTGTGCGCCTGACGTTGGCAGTTGTACCCATAGAATTCATCCCAGCCCTGATTGACTGGATCACCTGTTGATCCTGGAGCCCCCAAACCCCACTTGCCAAACATACCTGTGGTGTAACCCGCTTGCTTAAGCAGCTTCGGGATGGTGATTAGGTCGGCGGGGATCGGCGCCTGACCCTCCGGCTGCACTTCGCGGTTGCCACGTACGTAGGCATGGCCGGTGTGCACGCCGTTCATCAAACTGCAGCGCGTAGGCGCACACACAGTACTGCCGGCATAATGCTGCGTGAATTTCATACCGCCAGCCGCCATGCGATCTATATTCGGCGTCTTGAAAAGTTTTTGCCCGTAGCAGCTGAAGTCGCCATAGCCAGCGTCATCAACCATGATAAAGATGAAATTCGGTTTTTTCTGTGCCTCAGCAACCAAACCAAACAGTGCAATTGCGAGAGTTATAATGATTTTTTTCATTGGATAATGCGAATGAAACGTTACCGCTTGCCTCGATGGGTTCACTTATCTTTTGCTTTTTCTTCTTCAGCTTTTTTCTTTTGCTCTTCCTGCTTCCGTTTTTCCTCATCGCGTTTGGCTTTTTCTTCTTCCTTTTTCTTATCACGCAACGGATTACCCGGCTTCGAAGGTTTGCTCAAGCGGAACTGATGTTCGCGGATTCGCCTTGGATAAAAGTTGTTTTCGATATCGACGTCAGCAGTTTCCCGGTGCGGGTCGATTTCAATTTTTTCAATTTTCTTTTCTGTCACCAGCATCTTGGAAACTGCCTCTGGATTGCGACGCCAGATTTGTGCAGGCAACCGAAACTCTTCAGTGCTATCATCCTCAAAAGTAGCTTTGATCACTACTGGCATTACTAATCCGCCATTATTCTTGAGATCGATTTTGTAGAAGTGGCGTTTCTCCTTGAGTAGAGCCTTCTCCTTATCACTCAAGCCCTTGAGCATTTTTTCGTAGGACTCACGATCTTTCTCAGTGATTTCTAGCTCATCATACTCGTTATAAAAATCCTTTAATTCCGGGAATGCATCTACCCGTTTTGCCAAAGGTTTGTTGCGTCTTTGAAAAAGTCGCTCCGGCTGCTCATCCCGTTTATTCTTCTTAGCGGTCTTTTCCTTATAGGGGTCGCGAGTATCTACCGAATAACGGTGGATGTTCTCAATAGAGATATCGGTATGGTCGGTACTGTAAAACCAACCTCGCCAGAACCAATCCAAATCCTG
>CAJWKQ010000207.1 GCA_913041895.1 uncultured Verrucomicrobiales bacterium | reverse complement strand
CGAACCAATTCATCAACTGGCTTGTCCGCCCCCAGCATAGTAATCGCCATTCGAATAGCCTCCTGAGCATCCTTAGGTTTGGAGCCCAATGCTTCGAGAGCTGCAACCGCATCTGCAATCTTTTGGTCTTCAATAGAAGCAGATTTCACACCGTTGAGTTCACCCAATTCCGGGTCTCCTAGCTTATCTTTTAATTCAACGACGATTCGCTCCGCCGTTTTCTTACCTACCCCACTGATTCCTGATAATGCTTTCACATCACCATTGGACACTGCAGCACGAAAGGAGGCAGGTGTAGTGCCACTCAATACATTAAGTGCGATTTTAGGACCAATTCCGGTTACATGGCGAATAAGTTGACGAAAGAGATCTCGCTCTGTTTCAGTACTAAAACCGTATAAAATATGTGCATCATCCCTAATAGCTAAATGAGTCAGGAGGGTTAATTCACCTCCCGGCTGCGGTAGCTTTTCAAAGGAAGATAAGGGAATTAAGACTTCATAACCCACTCCATTTACATCGATTACCACTTGGGTTGGCAAAGCTTCAATCAGGATACCTTTTAAAAAAGCAATCATACTACGGTCCTATATTTTTTGAGCTGGATCGATAGCAAACCGTTTATTTAAGTGCGCATAGGTTAATGCCAATGCAAGAGCATCAGCAGCATCAGCTTCGGGCACTTCATCAAGCTTAAGCATTTTTTGAACCATCTTCGCAACGGCAATCTTCTGCGCATTTCCATATCCAACAATGGATTGCTTAACCTTTCTGGGGGCAATCTCGACAATCTCCATCTCTGTCTCTGCCAAGCATGCCAGTGCTGCACCACGCGCTTCGCCCATGATTAAAGCTGTCTTTACGTTTTGTGCATAAAATAATCCTTCGATTGCACAGGCGGTCGGTTGATATTCTTGAATCACTTCGCGTAGCGTCCGAGTTATGGCAGCCAAACACTCACTGCGACTCCATTTTGTAGAGCACTTAATAGCCCCATAAGCAAGAGTTTTGGGTGTTTCTTTACCCAATCTGATAACCCCATATCCTGTTCCGCGAAGAGATGGGTCAACCCCCAGCAAAACCTTATGAATTTTGACTTTATCCTCAGCATCATCGATCACAGCATCTTTACTGCCGCGGACACGCTGTTTCATCTCCTCGAATTGGCGGGCTGAAATCCCCACACAGACAAGGTAATTTAAATCTGGCTTCCCTGCGAGCTTTGAAATTTTCAACCCACTTATATTTACCTTGAACCCCTCTTAACTCGTATTTGGCATTAGCTTCGGGGAAAAGTCAGTGGTGTTGCTGCACTGTAGGCTTCCCGGCCAAATAAAGACAATTTCTGCCCAAATAAAACCGTAGAGAGGTTAGCCGAATTTGAAATTTAACGTGAAGCCAGATCGGAAATCACACCACATTTCATCAAAGCTAATAATGGGTAAGCCGTACCACTATAAGTAATATAGTGATACTTATCGGTATTGAGTGAGCGAGTCCACCAACGACCACTCTCGCGTTGGTTGGCTAATAGCCATTTTACTCCCTTTTGTAAGCGAGCATCCTTTGTAGGCACCCCCGCCTCACGTAATACCAATACGGCCAAACCAGTCATGTGTCCGTCACTAGGCGGATTCTTAAATTCAGGTTCAGCCCTCAATTTAGCGGCCCGATTACCACTACCCCATTTCTCCGGTGTAGAAAACGTACGTAAAGACCATCCGCCATCTTTTCGTTGATGACTCCAGAGTAAATCCACAAGTTTTTCTTGTCTCTCTTTTTTCAATAGATCCGGCATACGAGTCGCTGCCCAAAGTAAGACCACTGACCCATAATCATTTGGAGGTTCAGTTTCACGCAGATACTTTTGGAGCAGGCCAATACGACCTTCCAATTTTTCATCCTTCACGCTTTTCCGCCAGCCGGGTGCAGTAGACACGGCCATTGCCGCTACTGTTGCCTCCTGAAAAGCACTGGACTCGAGAGGCGGCCAACAATCAACTGTACTCCAAGTGCCGCTCTCTTTTTGGTTTTCCAACATCAAACTCAAGGCAGCTTTTGTTTGAGCTGATAATTTTTTATCAACATGGCGATCCCATTCTGCAAGCCCCGCTGCAATGTAAATCATCTGGGCCGGATTGGTGCCCTTATCTAATTGCTCTTTATTAAGACCGCTTAGTTCTTTTAACCGGTCAGTCAAAAGATCATGAATTTCGAGAGTTGGTTTACCGAGAAACGGTGTTAACTCAGGACGAATTTGCATGTAGGTGCCAGTAGTGTGACAGGTCACACAGTTGCGTTTACGCGTCCAAGCAATGGCACCTTTTTCAAGGTAATCATTAGCTTTCGTGAGGGAAAACGCTTTGAGCATTGGCTCATCAGAACTTGCTGCTGGCACCGTTATATCAGGTGACTGATATTGAGGAGCAGCGGCAAAGAGAACCGGTGACACAAAAAGAAGAAGGATGCGCTTCATTGGTTATATCATTATGTCCTCAGCGACATTACCAAATACATCGGTTAAACGGAAGTCACGTCCTCCATGCCGGTAAGTTAATTTTTCGTGATCCAGGCCGAGCAGATGTAAAATTGTGGCATGCACATCATGAATATGCATCTTCTGTTGCTCAGCATAAAAACCGTAGTCGTCAGTAGCACCATAACTGTAGCCGGCTTTCACGCCACCACCAGCCATCCACATCGTGAAGCCCCATGGATTATGGTCTCGTCCATCCATGCCCGCACCTTGAACAGTGGGAGTTCGTCCAAATTCACCACTCCAGAGAACAAGTGTATCATCAAGCAAACCTCGTGCCTTCAGATCATACAACAAACCAGAGATGGGCTTATCAACCTCAGAGGCCTTCTCAGTGTGACCTTTCTTAAGGTTGCCGTGCTGATCCCACTGCACCTTGTTGTCACTATGAGAAACTTGCACAAAACGTACACCGCGCTCGGCAAAACGCCGTGCCATTAGACATTGCCGGCCGAAATCCTCTGTGATCGGATTATCCAACCCATAGAGTTTTCGCGTAGCCTCGGTCTCTCCCCGGATATCCTGAATCTCCGGCATTGAAGCCTGCATTCGAAAAGCCAGTTCAAAAGAATTTATGCGACTCTCGAGCACAGGGTTCGGTGATTGGCCCATATGATCCTTATTAAGCTGCTTAAGAAAATCCAATTGGATTCGCTGCTGATTGCGCGTCCATTTTGAATTCTTAATATGGTGAACTTTGGCATCCTTGGCGGGAATACTTGCATTACCTATAGGCATGCCTCCGTAATGGGAGGGCAGAAAAGCACTTCCCCAATTATTTAGACCGCCATGTGCCAATGTGGGGCAAATGGTGACGAACGATGGCAGGTTTTCATTTTCCGTGCCGAGACCGTAGCCGACCCACGCGCCCATGCTCGGCCGCACAAAGTTGTCTGCACCCGTGTGCAGCTTGAGGAGTGCTCCACCATGGGCAGGGTTGGTTCCATGAACACCATGTAAAAAACAAATATCATCAACATGACGTGCAACATTTGGAAAGAGCTCACTAACCTTGTGTCCGCATTGCCCGTAGGGTTTAAATTTCCACGGTGAAGCAAGAAGATTGCCGGTCTTGGCAAAAGTAACCTTTGGCTTATCAAACGGAAGCGGCTTGCCGTGGTCGCGCTGAAGAAGCGGCTTATGCTCGAAGGTGTCCACCTGCGATGGACCGCCCTTCATGAAGAGAAAAATTACCCGCTTCGCTCGCGTAGGAAAATGAGGCCGCTTGGCCGCCAACGGATTCTGGGCATGCAACATTGAAGTCAACGCCAACGAGCCAAAGCCCAAGGCAGAGTTTCTCAGCATATCGCGGCGGTTTTGCATTACTTTAGGTACAAAAATTCATTCGACGATACCAGTGATTGACACAATGCCTGCCAGCCGGCCTGGCGATCCTTGGCAAAGTTACTTATAAACGCCACGGCGCGTTTCAATTCACGAGCTGTGGGCGGACGTTTGTACACCTTCACATACAACCGCTCCACGCTCTGGCTATTAGTGAGTTTTTTATCTGCCAGAATCTGTTGAGTCATCGCCTCGGTCGTACGGAGGATCAACGGACTATTCATCAGAAATAATGCCTGAGGAGCAATGGTAGAATCGGTTCGGTTACCATTAACCGTACCGGGATCGGGAAAATCAAAAAGCTCAAAGAGGTTATATACATGGTTTCGAATCACGGGCAGATACAGTGCTCTTCGGTTGCTTTCATAAGTGGTGGCATCTTCAGAGGTGTGATTGAAGACGAGCTTGTAGTTTTCAAATGTCCAAATGTAGCCGCCGACTTTTTTATCCAATAGACCCGCCATCTCCAGCAAGGAATCACGGAGCGGCTCGGCTTCCAGCCGGCGAAGTGGTGCACGGGAAAGCAATCGGTTCTCAGGATCCTCCTTCATTGCTTTAGTTGAGCCATGACTAATCATGCGGTAAGTGCTCGAGGAAAGAATCAATTTGTTTAATTTCTTGATGGACCAACCATTCCGGACAAACCAGACGGCAAGATGGTCGAGTAAATCCGGATGAGATGGCTTCTGCCCCAGCAGTCCAAAATTATCGGTTGTCGCCACCAACCCCCTCCCAAAGTGCCAACGCCATACACGATTGACGATGACTCTTGCAGTCAGTGGATTTTTCTCATCAGTAATCCATTTCGCCAGCTCCAAACGGCCACTGGTTTTTCCCGTGAGCGGCTGGGCATCAGATAAGATTCGGGGGAACTGCCGCGGCTGAAGTTTTTTTGCCGGCCTATTATGGTCACCCCGCACAAAGATTGGCAGCTCGGTGGCATTCCCATCAGTTACCCCCATAGCCATGGGCAGGATAAAGGTCTGTGACTCAAGTCGCTTCAAAGTATCCTGAAGCCCTTCTATTTCTGCCTTCACACTTTTTGTATAAAGCTCCTGTGGTTTGGGTGGTAGTTTATCGAGCTTTCTTTCAATGAGTAGTTCTTGATTCACCTTCTGCGTAAAGGCGGCAATCACTTTTTTCTGTGCAGCAATCAGTTCTTCACTCTTCTCCTTAAGTTTTTTTTCTTTTGGCGTATAAACCGGATTCTCATGCCATTTAGCAATGGTCTTGAGCGAGTTCATCGTCTTGGTACTCTTAAAAATACCAGCCAAAGCGTAGTAATCTGCTGTAGGGATGGGATCAAACTTATGATCATGACAGCGCGCGCAACCCAGTGTGAGGCCAAGAAATGATTTACCAAGGGTATCAATCTGTTCATCGATGATATCCATCTCCATTTTCACCTTATCTGGTTCAGCCAAAACTTTGGGGCCAAGCGATAAGAAACCGGTGGCTGTAACCAGTTCACGTCGGTGAACTTCATCCTTTGCCTTAAGTAAATCCCCGGCAATCTGCTCAATAACAAACCGGTTAAAAGGTTTGTCGCTATTGAAGGCATTCAACACGTAATCGCGATAACGCCAAGCGTTGGCATGTGCGGCATTTTCATCGAGTCCATTACTATCAGCATAACGCACCACATCGAGCCAATGCCGGGCCCAACGCTCACCGTATTGAGGGGTCGACATCAACTTATCCAAATCCGTTTCATCATTCGGAGGCAAACCCCTTAAGGCATAATGGATGCGACGTTGCAAAACTCTATTTTCTGCAGGAGGAGCAGGTTCAAGCCCGGCTTGTTCCAGACGAGCAAGGATGAAGTAATCTATTGTGTTACTCGGCCAAGATTTGTTTTTTACGACAGGCAAGGTCGATTCTTTAAGAGGCTGAAAGGCCCAGTGATTACTGCCTGCCTCGATATCGATTTTCTCTGCAGCAGACAATGCCACTGTAAGCAGAAGAAAACCTGATATTTTC
>CAJWKQ010000206.1 GCA_913041895.1 uncultured Verrucomicrobiales bacterium | reverse complement strand
TAATGCAGTAAGAATTCTCATTGGTCTAAATTTGGTTTTATGCATATGTAACTTTAGTAGCGTGTGATATCTTCACGTATCGGAATAGTATCTGGGAAGCGGGTAATCGTTTCTGTTTAATACCAGATGTAGTCGAATCAATTCGATAAGTAGAGGCCCTACGCCATTAGCGGCTTCATAATAGTCCTTTCCCGTTGCAGCACGAAAAAGACTGTTGCTATAAAGCTCAGCAATGGCGCGGTCGGCTGTTCGTTTTGCGTGGAGGAAGTACTTGGGTTTTTTTGTAAGATCATAAAGGTCCAAGGAGAGCGCAATCAACCCACCGTACTTGCCTGGAGTAATGGGCTTGTCTCTAGGCGGACTGAGTCTTTGATAAGTTTCCCAGACTGCTTGGGCGTACTGCAAATGCTCTCTGCTGCCTGTTAAGCGGTGGGCCAGCAGACACATCAGTGATAACTTTTCGGAACCCACAAAACCGTATCCTCCGCTACTCTCGTATACCTTATCCCAGAATCCGTATGTACCGGTTGGTCTCGGGCTTTCCTTGGCAGGAACAAATGTGAGAATTCGTCCCTGGCTAGGCTGTTCCTTGGTTGTGCGTACCAGAGGCATAAGGCAGTCGCTACCAAAAGCGTTCCAGCTACCGACAGCGTCATTGCCCAACAATTCCTCGTTTGCGCGCAACAGTGACAGTCCTAGGCTAAAAATGCTCAAATTATCACGGTCACGCGTCTTGTTAGCTTCAACCGTCTTCTGAATCAGTTCCAATAGACGTGGATCGCTTGTCTTGCTATACAGGAAAGACCACTGATAAATGTAAAATCCTGCATGACGAGGGAACGGTGCGGGCTGAGTCGGTCGCTTGTTCGAATCAATCGAAGCGTGTCGATTCCAAGTCCATTGATCTCCCTCAAGAAAATGCTTCTCAAGTTGCCGAATATGTTTCTCGGTAGCCTTGGGGTTGATGGCCCACAGTCGTTCCAGAAATTCTCGCGGCACAAACGCCAGATCTTCATGAGTGGGATATGTGCAGGTTTCCTTTTGGAAATCCCAGTATGCGTGCTCACCATAAGGAAAGAGCCCGTTCCCAAAGGATGCACAACGCCTGAGAAAGAACTCGAGATAGGCATCAGCAGCCTTTGAATAGCGCAGATTATTGGTGAGATTACTAATATGGTACATCGCCAGCAGCGTAAACATGTCCTGCTGCAGGTTGCCCCCAGGGAAAGCACGATCGGCCTTACGTTGACCGCTCAAAAGCGGCGGAGCTTTTTTTGGCATGCGCTGTTTCTTCATCCCAATAATAGAGGAGAACATGGGGCTATGTTCGGATCCGTACTGGTCGGTTCCTTTAGTCATCAGGGTATCAAGGCAACCTATCACTGGGGTCAGGTATTTGTTGTTATCAATCGATGACTCGAACTGGCTGCGACGGCCAATTTCCTTCATCTTGACAAGTTGAACCGAGTCCCTGAGAGGAACTGCCATTTGATGGGTCTGCGGGTCACCAAAAGGTCCTATCCAATCCTGGTTCGAATCCTTTGCAATTGAGGTCACCACAATACGATCCTCGTGCAAATCGCCACTAAGCAATTTTCCATGCGCAATAATACCGGTCGCGCAAGAGGTAATGGAACGGCTGTAATCAAGCATTTCCTCCAGATTTCCGTTCTCTGCATTAATACGAAATACTTTGCTTGAAACCGGTTGCGGCTCCTGTGTCTGCGCATAAAAAAACCCGTTAAAATAGGGAACATTCAAAATACAAACGTATTCATGTTCAGACAAGTCACACTTCCAGAGGACTTCTCCAGAACCGATCGCGTAGGCTGCGATGTACTTCCACGCGTTTCCTTGATACTCTGCGTTCCACTGGTTTCCTGAACCGGAAACCAGCTTGCCATCGGCATAGGTTAAGGTTGCCTTAGTTCCAATAGGTAGCCCAGTTCTTTCCCAGACGAGCTTCAAATCCTTGTCAAAAACACGGATCGCTGAATCCCACTCCTTTCTTCCATACCAGTAGGTAGCAACGTAATAACCATATGAGTCATTAACCAACACTGTATTCCAGGAGATACATTTGAAGGGCTTCTTGATAGCCGTCGATTCTATAACCTTTCCGTCTGCTGCCCGGATCTTCAACAGCTCTCCAGGGCACTGGTAGTAAATCCATCCGTTCTCTTGATCAACACAGGGAGTTACGCCACCATTGCTCTTTCGCTTAAGCCACCAAAGGTCTTTTCCTGTTTCACTGGACATTGCATGCAGGCCGTTTGAGCAGGCCATCAGGATAAGCTTCGATCCATCATCACGAACAAAGTAGGAATAACCAAAGAACAACCGGCCAGGCTGATTGGATTCACTGATCCATTCCACCTTCCCAGTGTCACGGTTGATCGCCACGGTGCGACTATTTAGATGTTCGTGTGCAATAATTAGCCAGCTGCCGTCTTTCTTTTGGAAAACCAACGGTGAACTATCGTAGGTGTGTTCAAAATCATAGGTCCTCAGCTTCTTAAAGGTTTTTGTGTCAAAAGCGACAACCGCAGGGAAATCCTTTTTGTGAGGCACGCCTAGTCGTCGTGATCTGTCCCCGGCAGTGAAATAGGCAACCCCATCAACGACTACACCGCCTTGGCAATAGTAATCCAATCCACTGGAGGAAATCAAATTGACTGGTTTCTTATCGGCCCCCAACAAAGACATCCCAAGATACAGAAAGGTTGAAATTAGGATTCTCATTTAATTATCTCCATGCATTTTACCGATGCGGCGTGCAAGCTGCGGGGGGTACTGTATGTACAGATCACTACCCTAGCTTACTGACGTGTCTTTACCCACAAACGTATTCTTATCATTCTTATTAGGATTCATGGCGTTTTGGTCATTCGGTTGTCAGCGGATCGGCCTCTTTAGATGTACGATATACCCATTTTTAATCGGGATCAAATAGGGTTTCACGTCACTCTTGTTAATATCTACCGAGTTTACCGGGACTTAAGCCACAAAAGAAAGTCATCGTTTAATAGGGTCAGCAGAGGTTTCTCTATTGGGCTTCTATCCACTCAGCAGGATCTAATTTATAGAAATCCTTCAGTAAGTAATAAATTTCAGGATCTTCTTTTTTAAGCCTTACTGATCGCTCAAAAAATGATTCCGTTGCGCAGCTGAAGAACTCACCTCGATAAAAATCGGACACGGCATATTCTCTAAGTACGGGATTTAGACCCTTACGGTGCGCCTTTTTTAGTTTTGGATATTCCCGATCTAAAAGAGCTTTCCATCTAGCATATTCATTTGAATCTTTAGAGACAGGAATGCTGTTTGCGATTCTATCGTCGGCAAAATCCAAAACATGCGCAAATTCGTGAAGGACAATATTATAGTTATCATCACCATCATTTACAGTGGCCTCTAAATCACTCAGTTTCAACCGTACAAATCTAATACTGGCATCTCCTGCTACATTTTTCGAACCATCACTCCTAGGTATTTCTGAACCCCATAATTCTACATGTTCTAAATGTATATAGTCTGTTGAACTTCTGTGTATTATCAATAGGCAGGCTTCCGCCGAAACCATATCCCTTGTTTGTTGGGTAATTTCAGTTGATCGTTTAGGATGAGATTCAAATTTGACCATTTCTTGAAATAGTAGAATGCGTTCTTCGAGTTTTGGCTTCAACGAATTAGGTAATTTACGGTAAAGAGGTAAAACTTTCCTAAGATGATTCTGTCTGTCCAAAGATAACCTCTGGCCCTTTAACTCTTTTGCTCGTTCAAGTATGCGGGTTTTTTTATGATCTAATTTTGCCAGTTCTTCTTGGGATATAGCCTCTTCTTCTCTGTACTTTATTATCATACAGATAATTAGAAAAAAAATAATTCCACCGTGAAAAAGTCCCTCTAGCAAAGATTTCTCCTCATTACGAACACTGTTTATATTCCCAACGAAGACGAATATTACGTATAATGATAAGATGAAAATTAGACCTACTTTGAGGTTGCGCTTACCTTTACTCCCCAGATTAAGTGGTTGCAGGTTCATTATGTTTTGATGCTAAAAAAATCCCCCCATAATTAATCGGGGGAGATATTAATATAGCTCTTTAGAGCGGTATTCGTGGGCGATGCTAATCAAGCTTGGTAGCATACGCACTGACCAACTAGCACCGCTCGGCTGTTAATTTCATTGATTACGTGGGTAATTGCGTCTCAGCTCCCAAGAGGCAGTCAATGAGAGCAAAGCTAAAACTACGATTTCATTAAAGAACCGATGTCGTATCACATTGATCACGTCCGCACGCAGGACAAACCAGTGCTCCAGCTCTAGCCAAAAGCGAACCACAATGAACACAATTTTCTTTTTTTTCGAGCAGTGTTATCCACAGATCCCGTTTTAAAACCTGAAATCTAAACTTCTCTCCTCCATGCGTGTAAATAGCTAAAATATTCGGCACCATCGGAATTATACCAAGAAGTTTGGTCCATTCTTTTTCAAAATGTGAGATATCTGACAATTGTATCTCTGTTACATCTGTTGTGGTGTTTAATGAGTGAGGTGTGAATATGAGTTTGCTGGTTGTTAGGCGTAAATGGCCTCCGCGCCCCATGCCTATCTTCAAATTAGCCTGATCTTCATGTATCAGCATCTCTTTAGCCGTGTCTACGGTTGATGACTGCGTGCTGGGAACATTAGCCGACTCCAGTGGTTTGGGTTTAAATGGAGGAGGACTAGCTGCCGATCCGACACCTGATATTTTTGTGAGAGGAACCCAATCTGGAAGCCCTTCGTGCCAGCCATAATCCGTTGGAAGAAGAGAGCCTTTTGTCAGATACTCGTTGATCTGTTCAACGGTATAAGGCCCCATCTGCTGGCCGTCTCGATTAATAGTAACCTGCATTGAAATTTTGTGCTGAGTTTACGAATGATAACTATTGTAAGAGAATTTAGTAGAGCAAATTTTTTTAGTTTTGGTTAAGGGGTTTTCTGTCGTTTGGGCATTTCCTCTTTGCCGTCATATACAATTTTCTTTTTTGCATCGCAACGCTGAATCCAGCGTCATGGTGCATTTTGGTCACACGCTTACTTTACCTTAGTGACATACGCATAAAAGGCACCCATGGATTTGCTGCTTAATTTTTCTTCGCCTTCAAGGTTAGCAGATAAGCCATCACATCGGCTAGTTCCTGTTCATTTAGTAAAATATTCATGGGCGGCATGGGGCTGGCCCCCAGTTTATCAAAGCCTTCAGCCAGTTCGGCTGTTGGGTTTACAAGGGCGCGTTTGATGTAGTCTGCGTCCTTGCGGCTGGCAATGCCATCCAATACCGGACCTACAATGCCTCCTTTACCATCCACCTTATGGCAACGAATGCAGCCGGCCACCAGATTTGTATCAAAAATTTTCTTACCGGCAGTTGCGGTGCCTTTGATGGCGTCCTTACTTTTTTCCTTATAGATAGGTTCAATCTCTACTAAGGAAACATCATCCCACCATGCGGTGCCGCTGGATTGGCCCCAGCCACCGTAGAGGCAATTTACAGTCACTTCTCGTTCCTGTTCATTCTTAAATTCAGTTTCCACTTTTACCCAATTCGATGTCTTCTTGATTCCCTTGGTTTTGGCTGCATGTTGCAATTCATGCACGCCCAGAAGCGCGCCGTTGCCGGTGCCTTCCAGATTTTCGGTGCGTACCCAGCCACTCATCACATATTTACGACCGGCCTTGAGACGGACGCGGGCAAACAGGCTGGAGTCGTGCCGGGTATCAGCACTGATGCGCAGGGAATTCTTCCCACTCTTAACAAATTCCTTGCGGGTTTCAATCGCATGCTTGAGATCGGGATTGCGACGACTGTAGGTGCGGGGAGTCCAATTAACT
>CAJWKQ010000205.1 GCA_913041895.1 uncultured Verrucomicrobiales bacterium | reverse complement strand
CCGGGAAAGTCAGATGTGCATGAGTGTCGTAAAAAGCTTCCATCTCAGCAGCAGTGTGCACGTGAAACCGGTGACTGACAAACGTTTGCGAAGCTTCCACCCTTTACAGTTCATCAGATTGGGTGCACATTGTTCTAACGACCTGAGTGTCATATGAATTTCCGTACATTAGCTTTCTTTGCTTCTCTATTCCTGATTATTCCAAGAGCTTCTGCTTTGGAATTAACCAGAGCTATGTACCGTGGGCAGGATTTTCAACCTAGTATTTTCGGAGGAAAATCTGACGGCTACACCTTCCCTAAGAGCCAGAGTTTCGACCCCCAAAAAGCACCAAACTTTGCACTAGGTTATGCTGAGTTTGCCGTGCATGATTTCCAGCTTACTGCAGCAATGATCTATACGATCAACTTTGGATTGGCGAATTTGGTTCGGTCACACCAATCCGTTTTCCAACGTAATGTGAGCCGTGACTTCCGGGTGCGTTTCCGAATTTTTGGAAAGTACGAAGACTATGCCGAATACACAAAAAAAAGGTATAACGGCAAAAAAGTTAGCCCTAACTTGCTTGGCTTTTTCAGTCCGAATACCAGAGAAATTGTTACGTGGAAACAAAAACCAAGCATGACTTGGCGTCTGGTCCCCACCCTTCTTCATGAAGGCTGTCATGCCATCATGGACAACATGTTTGGAGCATTACCATTCTGGATGGTTGAAGGCAGTGCCGACTGGCTAGGTGAAGCTCCTGCTTGGTTACAAAAAGCTGACGGATTACGTAACGACCAACATTTGCGCTGGGTACGGCTGAATAGAATGCGCGATGAAGGTAAATTACCCAATCTAAAGAAATACCTCCTCTCAAATAGTTATGATCAGTGGGATAGCATGTTTGATGGAAACATTGGGCTTGGCTATGATATAGGTTGGTCGATTTTTGATTTTTTTATGAAAACACATCCTCAAGCCACAAAATTTTTGGGAGATATTGTGAATGACCGCGATGTTTTAGCCGCCCGCCGCCAAGGACAGGGTAGACTGGAGAACGCCTTTGAAAAAGCCATCAACCGTAACTGGGGAGGCAAGGGCTCCGGAGGCACCGCTCTTCTTGAAAAAGGCTGGCATTCATGGATCAAAATCAAGGCCAAGAATGCCCAAAATGAGCTACTAAAATCACGGCGAAACCGTAAATAGTCCTATTTTTAGAAATTTTTCATTTTTCGAAATCAGATTGCCTTCCTATCAGTTCCTCGTTACCTTCCCGCCACCCAAATAGGAAACTGTTATAGGATTATTATGGCAAAACCCGCTTATCACTCCAGTATCGAAGGTGCACAGCACGGTTCCAAAGGGCTTGATGGCTTTCTCGCTTTTGCAAAAGAAGCCGGAGCAGCTGGTGCCCAACCCAGTAATTACATGCTTGATGATGGGGAATCAGGCGAAAAATTTAAAAGTGCCAAGGATATTAATGACGCTTTTGAGCAACATAGCCTTAAGCTTGATGGAGTAAGCGGCCACTGTCCTTTCTGGGTACACACCAGTGTTTGGACAGGCACGAAAAGTGGTCATGCTTTCATTCATGGGCCAAATCAGGACAAAAGCCCAGAACAACTGGAACAGTGGTACGAGGACTATCTCCTGCGTCTAATGGATCTTTGTGCAGAGTTAGGGGTAAAAATTCTACCCATGTTCTGGGGAGCTAGCCACGGCTGGGAACTAGCCACAGGGTATCCATGGGGCTTCTGGACATCTCCTGACGATGGTGACCTTATCAAAGAGGGCAACGATCGTTTCGTTAAAAAGACTGAAAAAATCAGGGCGCACGCCAAAAGCTTGGGCGTCTATCTCGCACATGAAATCCACCCGGGCACTGCCGCCATGTGCGCTGAAGAGTTCGGTACACTGGTAAAAATATGCGATGGAGACGAAACCTTAACTGTAAATGCAGATCCATCTCACTGCTGGGAAGGCGAAGATTGGGAAACCCGTTTTACACATCCTGATGTTCGCGACCGCGTATACGCTTGTCACGTAAAGAATTACGTTGTGCGGCCGAATGTCCCTCTACGGCGCATGGATGGCAATTGGCGTAATCGTGCCATGCAGTTTACTGATCTGGGAAGCGGTGACCTGAATATGACCCGCTACGTCGAAATGTTGCTGAACATCGGCTATCCTGCTCGTTACAACAAGATTATGGGTACTGAGACCGCTCCACTTATCGCCGAAACCGAGAGTAATTACCGCGACCCAGACGCCACAGCGATCGAAGGAATTCAATACGTCCGTGATCAACTCTGCTTCCCTGTAGCAGAGGGTTCCTTCGAGGATGAGATGGGTGCGTAATTCTTATAAGTAACAGAATTCCAGCGGCCGCAGCACAACTTGCGGCCGTTTTTTTTATTTAAGCGAGATCTTGAGTCCGTCCCATGCCAGCCTAATTCCCTCAGGCAATTTAGCCTGATCAATATCATGGTCGTAGTAGTGTGTAAGATGTGTTAGAAAAGTACGCTCAGCACCAATTTTTTTTGCTGCCTCCAACGCTTCCCCAGTGCTCATGTGCGTCCAATGCTCATGCGGTCGTAAAGCATCCAAAACCGCTATCTCAACCCTACCAACAGCTTCGATTACCTCATCTGGAACTGTTTTGGCATCAGTCAAATAAGCAAGTTTCTTAATTCCATTTTGTTCAAATAAGAACCCGGTGGACCCCATGTTTCCGTGTGGCAACTCCATAGGATAAATTTTCAAGTCGCCCAATTCAAACGGACCCTCAATCACATGTTCCTCTGGCACAAAATACCCTTTGGGGTGCTCGCCATCATGAAAAGCATGAGCATGAACACGGCGCAGATGACTCATAGTTAATTCACTCGCGTAAACCGGGAGAGGGCCTTTTCGAATTTCACTAAATCGGCGGCAATCATCCATCCCCATGATATGGTCGGTATGAGCATGAGTCACTAGAACCGCATCCAGCCATCGGATTTCCTCTCGCAAACATTGGGTTCTAAAATCAGGTGTCGTGTCGACCACTAGCTTAATCTCATCTGTTACCACATGAATTGAGGACCGTGTACGGTGGTTTTTGGGATTAGCCAAAAATTCCTCAGGGTACTCCTTACCAATAATGGGCACTCCTTGTGAGGTTCCGGTGCCAAGAAATGTGAATTCAAAACCCATGCCGTCCGCATGAGATGCCTGAATGGGCCAGTGAACACAATTTTATTTTCCGAACCGTCAATTTATTCGCAATATCCCACAAGTGCTTGAATCGCTGCGCATACGCAATCTGGCCTTGGTTACTGACCTCACTTTAGAGCTTGGGGCCGGTTACAATGCTATCAGTGGTGAAACCGGTGCGGGCAAATCCATCCTGATTGGCGCACTGAATCTGGTGCTGGGTGAAAGGGCAGACCGTACCCTGATCCGTGCCGAAGCTGATCAATGTACAGTTGAAGCAGTCTTTGACATTGCTGAGTTAAAAGCCCCCCTTGCTAAATATATCGAAGAACACGGGCTCGAGCCCTGTGAGGACAAACGGCTACTCCTCAAACGTACCTTTACTGCTACAGGCAGTAATCGTCAGTTTGTTAATGGAAGCGCAACTACTCTCGCTGTTCTCAAGGAAATTGGAGAATGGCTCGTGGATATGCACGGACCTCATGATCACCAATCACTTTTGCATCCTACACGCCAACTGACCATTCTCGATGCTTTTGGTGGGTTACAAAACCAATGTAATGATTTTACTGCCCTACTTCAACAACGCACTGAGATCGAACAGGCCAAGGCTGATCTTGTCGTTGATGAGGCCACCTACGCGCAACAACTGGATTTACTACGCTTTCAGGTAAAGGAAATTACTGATGCTGCGCTGGACCCAAAAGAGGAAGAATCTCTGGAATCCGATTACCAACGCTCCAGCAACGGAGCAAGATTATTGGAACTCTGTCAGGGTGCACTGCAAATAGTCAGTGAAAATGAAGACTCGCTACTTGACCGTTCCGGTGACCTAGGCCGAATACTGGCTGATTTAGAAAAGGTGGATGGTTGTGCTTCAAATTTGGTCGAACTCCATGAGGAGGCGCGCGCCAACTTACAGGAATTGCAAACTGCACTCACCAGTTACGCCGATCACGTCGACATCGACCCAGCCCAGCTGGTGGCACTGGAAGAACGGGTGAACCTCGTGCAATCACTCAAGCGCAAGTATGGGGATACTATTGAGGCGGTGAACACTTTTGGTGAGGAGGCTGCCCAGAAACTCGCCGCGCTGGAGGATCGGGATGAGGAGCTGGCTCGGCTTAATGATGAACTGGAGAAGCTTGAAGCCAAGCTCATGCAGACCGGCCAGAAACTATCGGCTCAACGCCAAAAACTGATCCCGAAGCTCTCCCAGGCAGTTACAGAGCATCTCAATGACCTTGGCTTTGCCCAAAGCCAGCTGGATGTCGCCCTGTCTTCCACGGACAATCCTGCTGAAGCCAAAAGCATGGGTTTGGACACGGTAGAATTTCAGTTTGCGCCCAATCCGGGTGAGCCAGCACGACCATTACGAGCAATTGCCTCCTCAGGGGAACTGGCCCGCGTGATGTTGGCCCTCAAGACGGTACTGGCGGCTGAGGATTCCATTCCGGTGCTTATCTTTGATGAGGTGGATGCCAATGTGGGAGGGGAAACGGCGCATGCAGTGGGTGAACGGATGCGACAGATTGCTGATCAAAGGCAAGTCCTCTGCATCACTCACCTTGCCCCGGTAGCAGCTGCGGCACAGACGCATTATGTGGTGAGTAAGGCGGTAATTGATGGGCGCACTGAATCCAATATCAAGAAACTAACCGACAAAAATCGGGTGGATGAAATTGCGCGAATGTTGGGCGGAAAAGTCGGGGCAGCGCGCCAGCATGCCGAGGAGTTGTTGAAATAAACTCTACTCACTGGACAACACACATCGAAAGCCAATGGTAAGATCTTTATATTGTGGGACGTCATAGCTGCGGTGAGACGACAAGTGAAAGTCACGAACGTTGCCGTTGTCCCAACACGCACCACGCAACACAAGAGTTTTGTTGGTCGAAGGGTTATACAAATCTTCGCACCATTCCCACACGTTACCTCCCATGTCGAAGATGCCAAATTGGTTCGAGGCAAACCTTCCAACCGGAGAGGTGTAGTCAAACACGTCCACTTTATAGCCCTTTTCATAATTCCCAGCACCCTTCGGGGGCGGCCACTCTTTGCCCCATGGATACACATCCTTGATGCCTCTACTCTTCTCCTGAGGCGTACCCCCCTTTTCTTGGTCCAACCCCACCGCCACACTCCATTCTGAATCGGTGGGCAATCTGTACTTCTGCCCAGCTTTAATTTTCCCTGTTACGATCTCCTTCTTCGTCAGCCACTCACAAAACGCATGTGCATTATCCCAGCTCACGTTTACTACTGGATGGGAGTCAGCTTTGCTTGAACTTGGAATTCATCCATCCCTCATCTACTCCCACATTGGCCGCCGCATAAACTGCATAATCCTTAACTCGCGTTTCCCAAATGCAAAACTGAACCTCCGTACCCGACACAGGCCTGAACACCATGCCCAGAGAGTTAACAAAAGCATCGGGGTGCTTTTGTTCAAGAGTCGCCAATTCCGCAGCGGTGGGACCAGTAGGCACTGGGCCTGTCTTTGATTCAGAGTGCGTCTGCGGCGCTTGCTTTCCGCATCCCACCAACAAGATCACTACAATCAAACACAAGGCCAATCTCATGACTCAAACACTAAAGGTTCGACCCCCAAATAGCGGATTTTATCATCTAACCCAATACAAAAACCCCATTATTTCAATACAGACTCGTAAGCTTGATTGCCATGAAATTGTGCCTAAAATGATTTCATGAGCGGTTTGCGCATGGTGTTGAGCTTGA
>CAJWKQ010000204.1 GCA_913041895.1 uncultured Verrucomicrobiales bacterium | reverse complement strand
TAATACTCAATTTGAAGCAGGTAAAGTTCAAGATTCATGATACTCGTGATCCTCAAGTCCTATTGCTCTCGGTAAACAAGGAAGGAGTAGTAACCGCTGGTGATATTGAGTTAAATCACAATGTAGAACTCATAAACAAAGATCAGCATATTTGCACGATTGATAAAAAGAAGAAGTTTTTAATGGAATTGACTGTTCAGGTCGGTCGCGGATTTCTAACCGGGGACGATAATAAGACTTTGGATCAGCCCATAGGAGTTATCGCCATTGACTCAATCTTTTCGCCAGTAACTCGCGTACGTTATGATGTAGGTAATGCCCGCGTTGGTCAGCGAACTGATTACGATAGTCTGGAGTTAGAGATTTGGACAGATGGGAGGATATCACCCGATGATGCAGTAAATCAGGCAAGTCAGGTTCTGATGCATCAGCTGGAGGTCTTTGTAAATTATGACAAGGACGCGATTGAGTTTGAGGAAGAGAAGGTTGCTCAAACAGAAGAGCAATCGGAGCTCAAGCGTTTGTTGGCTATGAGCGTTAACGAGATTGAGCTTAGTGTACGTGCGGCGAATTGTCTTAACAACGCCAACATCACTACCGTGGGGCAGCTTGCTACAAAATCAGAAGCTGATATGCTCAAATACCGCAATTTTGGTAAAAAGTCGCTTAATGAAATTAAAGATAAATTAGTTGAGCTGGGACTGGGTCTTGGAATGACTTTTGATGAGAGTGTTCTCGATCCAGCTCTCTTGGTTAGTAAGCCAAATAGTTCTGGGGGTTCGCCTTCAATTTTATTCGAGGATGATGGGGAGCCGATTGGTTCTACCTCTGCGTTTCTCGATTAGTCCTTAACAGCCTCTTTAATTATGCGCCATCGTATTCGAAAAGCAAAGCTGGGTCGTACTACAGAGCACCGCAAGCGGATGCTGAACAACCTCGTGTGTAGCCTGATTAAGCATCGCCGAGTAAAGACTACTTTGGCAAAGGCCAAAGCAGCACGAGTAGTTGCTGATAAAATGATAACAATCGGAAAGAAAGGGCAAGAGGATGCGATGAGTTCACACTATCGTCGGCTTATGGCTTCGCGTTTGCAGCAAGATAGAAAGCGCTTCTTTCCTAAGAAGAACGGTGTGTCAGGTAAAGCACAACGGGCTTATTGGCGTGAAAATGAGGATGTAGTTCGAATACTTTTTGATGAAATTGCTCCGGGGTTTGAGGACCGAAACGGTGGATATACCCGTGTGATCAAGCTGGGACGTCGTCAAGGGGATGCTGCTGAGATGGCTATTTTGGAGTGGGTAAGTGAGGGGGATTCACCAGAAGAGGCAGATAAGCCCGCAAAAACAGAAAAGAAAGCGAAAGCTGCGGCTCAAGAAGCTAAGAGCGAAGATCAAGCCAAAGCAGAAGAGGCTACTACTGAGGAAGAGGCTACTACTGAGGAAGAGGCTACTACTGAGGAAGAGGCTGCAGAAAAATCCGAAGAAGATGAGAAAAAGGCTGAGTAAGCCAGCTCTGGGGAAATTTATCCAGCCCGCTCCGAAAAGAGCGGGTTTTTTATTGGGTCAATCGTTGGAATTGGTATTATCAGGAGGAATCCCCGCCGCCTAATGAATTTCGCAGATTATCTAATCCTTATTCTTTATTTCACCGGTATGGCCGGCATTGGTATTTGGGCTATGCGTCAAGTCAAGGGGCAGGAAGATTACTTCATGGGTGGCCGAAAATTCGGAAAACTTTTTCAGACCTTTGCTGCCTTTGGAGCAGGAACTGGATCGGCTGATCCGGTTAACACTGCTCGAGGCACCTTTGCCAATGGCATGAGCGGTATGTGGGGCGTTATGTATTGGCTCTTCGTTACGCCTATCTATTGGATTAGCGCAGTCTGGTATCGTCGAATGCGTTGCCTGACACTAGGCGACTGGTTCGCTGAACGTTATGAATCGAAGTCCATTGGCGCAGCATATGCCATTTTTGGCTGCTTTTATTATATGGTTTATGGAGCAATGCTTTTTACTGCCATTGGAAAAGTGGCGGTTCCACTGATGGGGCCTGAACTATTCGGTATGTCTACGGGTCAGGTTCTGATCCCAATTGTGGCTCTGATTGTTATTGTTTATGGCGTGCTCGGAGGAGTGACAGCTGCGTACTGGACGGATCTGATACAGGGTATTTGTATTATTCTGTTGTCCGTATTGTTGATTCCTTTTGGGTTGAACGCGGTGGTTAATAAGTTTGGTGCAGAGGGGGACACGTGGACTGATGGATTTCGTGTGATGCATGAGCAACTGCCTGAATCTACCTTTACTATTTTGGGGGGAACCGCCTCGAGTGAATTTCCACTGTATGCAATCGTTGTTATTGTTATTATGAATATGATCGGCATTGTGTTGACTCCGCATTTTATAGTGACGGGAGGTGGGTCGGCAAAAAGTGAGCACGATGCAAGAGTGGGTCTGGTTACGGGTAACTTTATCAAAAGGTTTTGTACGATTGGTTGGGTGATTACTGCATTAATTGTACTGACTCTATTTTCAGCCCAGCCTGAGTTAATAGCTGATCCGGATCAGGCATGGGGTGTGGCCACCAAGGAGTTGCTTGGACCTTTAGGGATCGGGTTGGTGGGCTTGATGCTGGCCTGCTTGCTCGCGGCCATGATGAGTAGTGTAGACTGTTATATGCTGGTTTGCTCAGCTTTAGTGGTGCGCAATATCTACGTACCATTCGTCAAAGAGGACGCGGGTGAAAAAGAATGTTTAGCACTCGGTCGAATTACTGGTGCCATTGTTGTAATTGGGGCAGTGGTGGGTGCGCTTTTGATCAATGATATGTTTGCTATACTGAAACAGACTTGGATTGTGCCCATGACCTTCGCTGCATTATTTTGGGTTGGTATGTTCTGGCGAAAAGCTACTACCACTGCCGGTTGGGTGACGGTGGCCTTCTGTGTCTTAAGTTTCTTTATTTTACCAAGGGCTATTCCGGCAGTTTCACCTGGGTTGCGATCTAACGATGCATATCTAACGGTTACTGAAATTGTGGAAACTAAAACTGAACGAGAGGCAGCCCCTTTCGATGTGGCGACGGGTAAAGCAGAAGCAGTTGGCGAAAAAATTACTGAAGTAAAAAAGACAGGGGGCAAATCGCTTTACTGGAGCGGAGGGATAAAGGAGGAGAAGGGTGTGTCTCGAGGTGAAGGTACTTTCCGGTTTGATATGATAATTTATGATAAAGTTTTAGGGTTTAATTTAACCAAGGCTCAGAATGCACTCCTTTCAACGTTGGATTTGCCCTTTAAGATTATCGCACCTTTCCTGGTAATGATTCTAGTTAGCTTGTTTACTCAGCCCAATAGTAAGAAGGCATTGGATCGGTTGTATGTGAAAATGAAAACGCCGGTAGACCCTGACCCTGAGCGTGATGAGGCTGAAATAGATGTTAGTTATGCGAAACCTCAGCGTTTTGATGACCAGAAGTTATTTCCGAATACTCAGCTAGAAATTCAGAGGCCAACCCAGATGGATATCTTTGGGTTTATTGGTTGTTTCGCAATGTGTTTTGCAATTATAGGCATTGTTCTCTGGGTTGCCAAAATTGGAACTTAAATTACGGTTTTAATCATCCTCTTCATTGCGCCGCTGGCATTCTGCGATAACCTTTTGCTCAATTTCTTTTGGCATTGTATCGTAATGATCTAAGGCTTCAGTATGCATGCCTCGTCCCTCAGTTAAGGGCCTGAGGATGGTGGAGTATTTGTACAGCTCCATTTGAGGGACGTGAGCTTTTACTACCTGAAATGCACCATCGGCTTCCATGCCTTGTATTTTTCCGCGTCTACCATTCAGATCGCCCATGACCGATCCCATAAATTCCTCGGGCACTTTTACTTCAACGTGCATGATTGGTTCTAGTAGACACGGTTTGGCAGCTTGGAAGGCCTCGCGAAACGCGTGTTTTCCGGCAATTTGAAAAGCGACATCCTTTGAGTCGACTGGGTGCTCTTTGCCATCGTAAAAGTCCACTTTGACGTCCACCACTCTGCATCCCGCAAGGATGCCTTCTTCACATGCCTGATCTACGCCTTTCTTTACCGAAGGCACAAAGCTTCTGCTTACATTTTGGCCCACAAGTGATTCGGTGAATTCCACACCAGAGTCGCGCTCTCTGGGCTCAACGCGCATCCAAACCTCAGCAAATTGTCCGGCTCCCCCGGATTGCTTCTTATGGCGGTATTTGCTTTCGGCACGAGATCGAATTGCTTCTCTAAAGGGTACACGTGGCTCATATAGTTCGATTTCCACATTGAAACGCTCCTTTAATTTCTTGCAAATCACATCTAGGTGCAATTCACCTTGGCCGGACATAACTGTTTGGTGTAGTTCACCGTCTACTTTATAAACGAAGGTTGGATCCTCCTCATGTAAAGCGGAAAGGCCAGTGGCAATCTTGTCCTCATCTCCTTTCCCTTTAGATCGTAGTGCAGAATGGATGTTAGGTATTGGGAAATTAATGGGAGGTAGTTTTGCCTCAACCTTGCCGCCGGCGAGTGTATCGGAAGTGTGTGCTTGCTTGAGTTTCACCAAAACACCTAAGTCACCTGCGGACAGACTGTCCATTGATGTTCGTTCTTCCCCATTAAGTACATGAATCTGGTTGATCCTCTCAGTGGATTTGTGTGTGTTGTTTTGTAGATCAACACCGGTCTTTAATGTTCCAGAATAAAGTTTGAAAAACGATTGTGACCCTACATGGCCTTCATTCATTGTTTTGTAGATGAATAAAACTGGATTAGGATCACTGAGTTGTATCTCAGTCTCCGTTTCGTCTGCTAAAGTCGCTTGCGTCGTTGGTTTGTCTGCTGGTGAGGAGCCGTATCGGGCGATAAAGTCCATTATGCATGTTACTCCCACATTCGTGGTTGCTGATGAGGCAAATACGGGTATGAGGTTTTCAGATTGCAGTGCTTTGTGAAGTCCACTCCGCAGGTCTTCTTCAGTAAGACTGCCTTCCTCGAAGAACTTCTCTAATAGTGCATCGTCTGATTCGGCAATTAATTCGATGAGTTGAGCGTGCAAATTCTCCGCTTCCTCGGAGTCCTCTGAAGTACTCTTGCCACTGCCATCAGTTTCGAAGGTGATAAGTTTTTTATTTAGTACGTCCAGAACCTGATTGAATCCTGGCCCGACATTTACTGGCACGGTAAGGGGCATAACCTTGTTACCGAAATTCTCGCGGAGGCTCGCCAGTGAGCTGTCGAAGTTTGCGTGTTCCTTGTCGAGGCAGTTTACTGTCACAAGATGGGTTACACCCAAATCTTGCGCCCATTCCCATACTTTAGTAGTGCCTACCTCTACTCCATTGGTGGCATTTACAGTAACCAGTGCCGAATCGCAGACACGTAAAGCGCCTAGTGCCTCGGCGAGAAAGTCGAGGTAGCCTGGCGTGTCAATAAAGTTTAATTTTTTTCCATCATGTTCTACGCAGAGGGGAGTGGCATTGATGGATATTTGCCGTTCCTTTTCGGCATCGTGGTAGTCACTCATTGTCGATCCGGCTTCGATGCTGCCCAACCGGTTGATAACTCCTGATGCTGCTTCAATACACTCGGCCAGCATCGTTTTGCCCGATGATGCATGGCCTACTATTGCGAAATTGCGTATGTCCTCGGTGGGATAATTTTTCATGGTATCAATTTGTATTGCGATGGAAGTGGAGGGAAGGGGACGAGGTCAGAAGTGGGCAAATGGAAATTTCCACTGCCCCATGGCGCAAGCCAACATGGTCCTATCCGGATACAATCCACGGTGAAGTGCTGATTGTTTGCGCGGGAAAGCGAATGGACAAGGAAAATATGTCGCTTATTTAGTCTATCTTGGACTCTATACGGTCAAGCTTTTGGTTCAGCTTGCGGTAGCAATGGCCGCCTAAGGCGAGTAA
>CAJWKQ010000203.1 GCA_913041895.1 uncultured Verrucomicrobiales bacterium | reverse complement strand
AATATTTTTATCTACCCTCCAAGGGAATTCACCATCGTGGATGCACTAATCACCAATTTCCACCTCCCCCAATCTACTTTGCTCATGCTTGTCAGCGCCTTTAGTGCTCCCGGACAATTAAATGGCCGGGAATGGGTTCTTAATATTTACAAGGAAGCCATACGTGAAAAATATCGCTTCTTTAGCTATGGAGATGCGATGCTAATCGTATGAGCCGTCCATTTGTATTCATTAATATGTCAATGAGTGCCGACGGCAAAATAGCAAGTTCTGATCGTAAGCTAACAACATTCGGTAGCCGTGCCGATCATGATAGACTGTTAGAGTTGCGCGCTAAATCAGATGCCATACTAACAGGAGCAGGCACTCTTAATGCACAACCGGATATTACACTCAGCCCCGGTAAAAACCGAAGCCATGGTCCTTTACGTGTAATCGTCAGCGGCAGTGGACGGATTAACCTCAAGCACAAAATTTTTCACACTTCTGGATCTCCTATTGTAGTATTGGTTAATAAAGGGGTTTCACGCAAACGTTTAAAAGAGCTGAAGACCTTAACGGATACCGTATACAGTAGCGGGGTAAACGAAGTAAACTTCAAGAAAGCGTTTGATTTTCTATCCATGAAATACAAAGCCAAGCGGATACTTTGTGAGGGTGGCGGTAAGTTAAATGATTCGCTAATTCGGGCAAATTTAGTCGATGAGATAAACCTAACTATATGCCCATTAATTCTAGGGGGAAAAGACGCCCCAACCATCGCTGACGGTATAGGTTTTGACAATCTTGTTCAGACAGCACGTTTTAAACTGCACTCTCACGAAGAAGTAGGGAAAGAGATATTTTTGACGTATCGAGCTATAAAAAGTCCGAAGGTCAGATGAGTGCATTTGTTTAGGTTACACCAAAACCCCTAGTCAATACTGTAACGCTTGACGCCAACTTTCGAGTTCCACTATATTCGCCTCCCTTGACCCTAGAACCTCAGGGCACTGTAATGCTATGACTATGAGTGAATCGGCAAATTCCATTGATAAAGGAATGGCAGGCATTGTCGCCGCAGAAACGAATCTAAGTGACGTACGAGGTGAACTCGGCGAGCTGGTGTATTGTGGCTACAACATCAATGACCTAGCTGAAAATGCCACTTTTGAGGAAGTAGTGCACCTACTTCACCGAGGCCATCTACCCAATGCAGGCGAACTTTCTGCCCTTAAGGAAGAGTTTGTTGCGAGCCGAAAGATTCCAGAAGGAGTCATTGATGTACTCAAGGCTCTACCAAAGGACACCGCGCCCATGCACGCTCTACGCACAGGAGTGAGTGCGCTCGGCTGTTTTGACACCACTGCTGAGACTAATGACGACCTAGAAGCTGTTCGTAAAAAATCGATCCAACTTATCGCACAGGTCCCTGTCATTGTTGCTGCATTCCATCGGCTACGTCAGGGAAAAGAGATTCTCGAATCCGATTCAAGTTTGGGTGAAGCCGCTAATTTTATATGGCTGATTTCTGGCAATAAACCAAGTGAGGATATGGAACGCACGATGGATATCTGCTATATCCTTCACGCGGATCATGGCTTTAACGCCTCAACTTTTAGTGGGCGTGTTACAATTGCAACCCTGAGCGATGTGTACAGTGCGGTTACCAGCGCAATAGGAACACTTAAAGGCCCCTTGCACGGAGGCGCAAATGAAGGTGTAATAAAGATGCTTCAGGAGATAGGTGATCTGGATAAGGTTGATGCATACGTTGATGACTGCCTCGCTAATAAACGTCGGATCATGGGTATTGGCCATCGTGTTTATCGCGTTCTCGATCCGCGTGCTCCACACCTAAAGCGAATGGCCCAAAAACTTACAAAGGAACTGGGTGAACCCAAGTGGATTCAAATGAGTGAGCGCATAGCTGAATTAATGCTGGAGAAAAAGAACCTCAACGCGAACGTCGATTTCTACTCCGCAACCGTGTATTACTCGCTCGACATTCCTACTGATCTCTTCACCCCTATTTTTGCTATCGCTCGTACTGCCGGCTGGACGGCACACATGATCGAACACCTCGATGGCAACCGCCTAATTCGACCGCGGGCCCAATATGCAGGTGATGAAGGCAAGCCTTGGGTGCCATTGGCGGACCGCTAAATATAAATAATATTCCTTGATCGGTCTAAGTCCTTGCCTCAATAAGGAGCTCAGTTTTTTACACATGAATCTACACGAATATCAGGCCAAGGAATTAATGGCACGGCATGGAGTTCAAATTCCACTCGGATACCCGGCCACTTCTGTTGAGGAAGCCAAAACTGCAATTGAGAAACTTTTTAATGAAGGCCATAAGCGCGTCGTCATAAAAAGCCAGATTCACGCTGGCGGACGTGGCAAAGGCACTTTCAAGGACGGTTTTCAAGGCGGTGTCCACTTGGCCGATAGCATTAATGATGCAACCGCAAAAGCAGAATCAATGTTTGGTAATATACTCGTTACCAAACAGACCGGAGAAGAGGGTAAGCAAGTCAATCGCCTACTCATTACATCGGCCGAGGAAATTAAGAGCGAGTATTATGTAGCCGTTCTACTAGATAGAGCTAAAGGTCGCCCGATCATCATGGCCAGTGCCGAAGGGGGGATGAACATTGAGGAAGTTGCCAAAGAGTCCCCAGAGAAAATCTTCAAGGAAACCATCGATCCCGATCTAGGCCTTCAGCCTTATCAGGGTCGCAAGATCGCCATCGCCTTGGGCTTACGCGGCAGGCTCATCGGTCAATGTGGAAAACTACTGCAATGCCTTTATGAAACATGGGCCGAATGTGATGCCTCAATGGTGGAAGTGAACCCGATGGCCCTTATTGAAAATGAGGAAGGCGCCGAATCGGTAGTCGCACTGGATGCCAAAATGTCCATTGATTCGAACGCCATGTTCCGCCATCCGGACATTCAGGCAATGCGTGACCTGTCAGAGGAAGACCCCCTCGAAGTGGAGGCTGGTAAATTCGATCTCAACTACATCAAACTTGATGGTAATATTGCTTGTTTGGTTAACGGGGCTGGCCTTGCCATGTCCACCATGGATGCAATCAAGCATTACGGGGGAGAGCCTGCCAACTTCCTTGATGTAGGGGGAGGTGCTAGTCAAGAGCAGGTGAAGGCCGCTTTTGAGATCATCCTCAGTGACCCTGCAGTGAAAGCCATACTTATCAATATCTTCGGAGGAATCATGAACTGCAATACTATTGCTGAGGGCGTAGTGGCAGCCGCAAAAGAAACTGACCTAAAGTTGCCATTAATTGTACGCCTGGAAGGCAACAACGTGGAAGCTGGACGTGTTACGCTGGCCGAGTCGGGAATATCCCTGATCACAGCCTCTAGTCTTGCCGAAGCCGCTCAAAAATCTGTCGAAGCTGCAAAATAAATATCATGTCCATTCTTGTTACACCCGAAACCAAATTTATTGTCCAAGGCATCACCGGAGGCTTTGGTGGTCGACATGCCCAGTTAAGTCTTGATTACGGCTCAAAACTTGTCGCCGGAGTAACACCTGGCAAGGGTGGGCAAACATTTGCAGATACTGTGCCCATTTTTGATAGCGTGGCCGAGGCCGTAGCCGAAACCGGCGCAACTGCCAGCGCTATTTTCGTCCCTCCACCTTTCGCTGCGGACGCTGTTCTAGAGGGGATGGCCGCAGACCTTGAGTTGGTTGTGGCAATTACTGAGGGAATTCCTGTCCGAGATATGATTAGCGTCAAAAAAGCGCTTGAAACGAGCAAAACTAAGCTCATCGGTCCCAATTGCCCTGGGATTGTTACTCCAGGCACTGGCGAAAATTCTCAGGGCGGTTGCCGAATTGGCATTTCTCCAGGCTATATTCATAAGGCCGGCAATATTGGTGTTATTTCCCGTAGCGGTACACTTACCTACGAAGCAGTGTGGCAAATTACATCAGCAGGGTATGGTCAATCCACTTGCGTAGGCATCGGCGGAGACCCAGTGCCGGGTATGACACACTTGGACGTGCTGAAACTATTCAATGAGGACTCAGATACCAAGGGCATCATCATGATCGGTGAAATAGGTGGCACTGCTGAGGAAGAGGCGGCCGCTTGGGCTAAAGAAAACTGCTCGAAGCCCATCGCAGGTTTCATCGCCGGAGCAACTGCACCTCCAGGTCGCCGTATGGGCCACGCTGGTGCAATCGTCAGTGGTGGAAAAGGGACAGCAGAGGCCAAGAAAGCCGCTTTTCGTGAAGCCGGTATTGGTGTAGCTGAAACCCCTTCAGAAATGGCTGACACTCTTTTGAAAATGATGTAGTATTCATTCCGTCGAGAATGGATTGGCTCCATAGCATCCTAAATCTTATTGGTCTGCTTTTTTGGGTTCTCTGGCGAGCGGGCACCTTGCTTCGCCCCAAGCCATCCAACGCGTTAGCAGGCCCTACGCCACGACCTGGAAAAATATTTAAACATTCTTGGGTTTACCTCATTGGATTAATTGTACTGTTAACGTTACGTGCGGTCTTCTACAATCAATTTGGCCCTGGACTCAACTGGACACCCTCTATGGAGCTCATCCACGAAGCGCCACACTTCCGTAGTGATTTTTTCCCACGCGCCCTTGCCTACTCAATACTCAGTTTTTCCAGATGGCTTATTGCACTCTATATATGCTTTGCACTGTTGATTACCATTATACCTAAAGAAGATTCTTCAGGAATTTGGGGATCCTTTTTGAGGTGTCAGTTTAGCCGACTTGGAAAACTTCAGACAATCGCACTGTGGGTAACTGCATTACTTTTGGCCAGTCTTCTGCACATCGTTGAAATCGAGTGGATGACTTTAATTGGAGTACGCGTGGAAAACACCCAAAACTACCACCATCTACCTTTACTAGTCATGCTGGATTTTCGAGCTGCAACCTATCTAACAATGGTTATTGTTTCCTTGTATATACTGAACTCCTTTATTTATTTCGGTGAAAAGAAATTCTGGAAGAAAGTGGATGATTGCGGGAAGCAACTTCTGGCGCCTATTCGCAAGATCCCATTAATGGTGGGTAAGCTTGATCTGGCTCCCTTTGTAGTAATGGCATTCGCTTATGGACTCAGCTACATCCTGAGACATGACCAACTTGCTTTATGTCTGCAATAACCTTTTTAAGGTAACTTAAGCTTAGGAAAAAAAGCATGCGCTGTTGCACAAGTGAACCTGCTCAATTCACCCAAAGTAACGCCCTTGAGCTCAGAAACTACTTCAGCTATGTGTTTAATAAAAGCAGGTTCACAGCGTTTTCCTCGATGAGGGACTGGTGCTAAGAAAGGACTATCGGTTTCCAGCATCAATTTATCCATAGGTGTTTCGATGATCGTTCGTCGAACCCCTTCAGCATTCTTAAATGTAGCAATACCGGTAAAGCTTACCAACGACCCAATGTCAATAATACGCTGCATACTTGTTGCATCATCCACAAAACAATGGAACTGCCCTTTCAGCTTGTCCGCGTATTGCTCAAACACCTCCAGAGTCGGCTCTAAAGCTGCCCTCTGGTGGATAACCACATTCAGTTCCTGTTCCACAGCCAATTCTAATTGCTGTCGAAAGATTTCCTTCTGCCTTTTCTTCCAGATCAAATCATCTGATTCTGAGCCCCCATTCCCGCTGGGCAAACGGTAATGATCAATCCCTGTCTCCCCAATCGCTACAACCTTTGGATGAATACAAAGAGGCCTCAATCCTTCCCGCACATCTTCTGGCGCAGGCTCAAGATCGTTGGGATGCCAGCCCACGACTGCATATATACACTCATGCAATTCTGCCAGCTCTATGGAGCGTTGACTGCTTTCTAAATCGGTGCCTATCGTAATAATTCGGGTTATTCCAGCAGTCTGTGCGCGATCAATTAATGCAAGTACTTCATTAGAAAAATCCGGGAAAGTCAGATGTGCATGAGTGTCGTAAAAAGCTTCCATCTCAGCAGCAGT
>CAJWKQ010000202.1 GCA_913041895.1 uncultured Verrucomicrobiales bacterium | reverse complement strand
CCCAGCGAACCCTGGAGAAGGTTTTCAAGTCCGGATTTGAATACCACAAGGTTGGCGTGCTTCTGCATGATCTTGTGCAAGTAAAAAATATTCCGGAACAGCTTTTTGATGCTGAGCACAAAGTCAGTAGGTCTCCGGAACTGATGTGGGCCATAAAAAACATCAATGCTAGGTTTGGGCGCTACAAAGTGGTCTCTGCTTCTGCTTCTGGAAGTTCAGCCTGGATGGCACGCAGCAAGTTTCGCAGTCCTGCCTTTACAACTTGTTGGAATGAATTGCCGGTTGTTCATGCCTGAAAACACAGTGTAATGTCCTCCAGTATAATTTTTTCGGGGACATTCAAAGATATAAAAAAAATATGATAACACTCAATGATGTAAAATCAGCTGCGGAAAAGGTTTCGTCGTATGTGCATCGGACTCCATTGTGGAAAAGTGAGACACTTAGCAAACGATTAGGGACGAATGCTTACCTGAAGATGGAACTTTTCCAGAAAACTGGTTCGTTTAAGCCACGTGGGGCATTTAATCAAATTTTAGCTAGGGGTAAGGAGGTCCTGGATAAAGGGGCTGTAGCCATCAGTGGAGGGAATTTTGCTCAGGGAGCTGCTTATGCCAGCCTTGTTTTGGGTGCCGATATTATCATTTGTATGGCAGAAGATACACCAAAAAATTATGTAGATGCAACACGTGGGTATTCAGCAAACATCGATTTTTCACCCGATATTCAGGCTGCATTTAACCGCTTTAATGATTTAGCTGAACAGGGCCGCGCGGCTTTACATCCATTTGATAATCACTACCAGATGTCAGGTGCAGGTACTGTTGCACTGGAGATATTTGAAGATCTTCCAGAAATTACTGACCTGGTTATCAGCATCGGCGGCGGTGGACTGATAAGCGGAAACACAGTTGCTATAAAGGGCTTGAAACCACAAGTTCGTGTATGGGGTGTGGAAACTGAAGGAGCTCCCACTATGAAATCATCCATGGATGCAGGGAAAGTAGTCAACATCAAGCCAACCTCGTTGTCCAGGACACTTGGCTCACCATTTGTTGCTCAGGATGCGTTGACCATTGCGCAGGAGCATCTGGAAGATCTTCTTATTGTCAGTGACAAGCAGGCGATTGAAGCACAGCAGCTTATTCTTGAACGCACGAAGGTTATGCCCGAATTAGCAGCATCTTGTACGCTGGCTGCTGTAGAAACAATAAAAGACAGGTTTGGTCCAGATGACCATCTGGTTTTACTGATATGTGGAGGGAATGAATCGGTCGCTAACCTGGTTAATTATGCAAATATGACTTGATTGATGCTTGGCTTGTAATGCTGATTGTCTTGGTTAGAGATGAGACAAATCTGCCAGCTCTAATCCCAGGCTATTAGCCAGTTCAAGATTCTCGGAGATTCCTGCAACTACTTCATTGGGGTAATGACAGTCAGAGTTGCACACTACCTTGATGTTGTATTCTGTGGCAAGTTCCCAAAACGGGCGCCATGGGTAAGGAGGACGAAGGCCGGTTGAACAATTCAGGTATTTTTTACGCAGCCCATTACCGTTAATCTCTAGCGGGGTTTTAGTATCCTCTGCGGTTTTTAGGATTGCACGGGAACAATCAGTTAAATCAGCACTCCATTCAAGGTTGCTGCAACCGAAAATGTCGGGGTGTGCAATGAAGGCAAACATTTTAGATTCCATCATTTGGCACAAGTGCTCAGTGTAGGATTTCAAATGCGGTTTACAATTAAGTTCTTTAAAAGAACTAAGCCATTCCCCGTTATACGGAGTGTAATGTCCTGCCCCTATCAAATAGTCGAACTGATAATTCCCCAGCAGTTCATCTTGCAAGTAATTAATTGGCAGTGCCAAGCGATGAACCCCACCATTTTGATTGACTTTGGCCACATAGACCAATGTCTTTTTAAGGGTCTTACTGTATCGAATGGCTGAACCGACCATGTTTTTCTTTGCGGAAATAAACTCGGGACGGTCCTGATGATTGTCCAAAAACTCAATATTATGGGCGGAATCAAAAAATACGGTCCCATTCTTTGCGATCATGGTGAGGCGCACATCATACCCTTCAAAGGTATGAATATCATTTAATACATCATCCAGGCTTTCCGGATGATTGGCGTATTTTAAAATATGGTCAATGTAGGTGAGTTGTTGGCTTAAGCTTTGAATGGTCTGTGTTTCCACATAATGTTTAACAAAGGATACGGTCAAGATGGATATCCCCACAATCGCCACCATTAACAATAGAATATAGGATAGAAATAATTGGGTAAAATAGCGGATGTTAATTTTCAAGGTCTTTAAACTTATACCCCACCCCACGAACGGTTTCAATCAAATGGGCATAGGCGCCCAGTTTTTTTCGAATGGCAACCATTAATACATCGATGGACCGATCCGTTACAAAGTTATCCTCCCCTTTGCACGCCTCCATTAATTGTGCACGCTTAAATACCCACCCGGGCTTCTCCATTAAATGCTTCAGTAACAAAAACTCCGTGGTGGTCACTGGCACCTTTTCATCATTTGTCTTTACCGTCATTTTAATCTGATCAAGGGTGATCCCTCCCAAACTCAATTGAACCGAACTGCTCTTCTGCAGGCTCTGTTTACCTGATCGGCGAAGCACGGCTTTAATTCGAGAAATCACCACCGATACGCTAAATGGCTTTGCAATGTAGTCATCGGCCCCAATTTCCAATCCGGAGATCACATTATGTTCCAATGTTTTGGCCGTTAAAAATATAATGGGCACATGACGGGTATCGGCATTGGCTTTTAACTCTTTGCATACCTCAAACCCATCTTTTTCTGGGATCATCACATCCAACAAAATAATAGATGGCGGATTTTTTATAACTTCTGGCAATACTTGATCCCCCGATGTTAAGGTATCGACCAAAAAACCATCCGCTTCGAGATTTAATTTTAAAATCGAATTGACTAAGTCAATAATTGGTTCATTTTGAGGTCGAAAACAAATACCCACTATGTCATGAAAAAACACATCATACCCATGCTGACAGCAATGCTGTCGACTGCCCTATTGGTGGCAGGCATCTCATCAGCCACAGCAGATGAGAAAAAGGCGCCGACGAAAAAAACCGCCAAGGCGAAGAAAAAGAAGAGCCCATTTTATCCGTTCCGCGGCAAGATCAAGGCTGTGGATGCGGAGAAAAAAACGGTGACGCTACCCGGTGCCAAGGGCAAGCCGGATCGCGTGTTTCGGATCACTGAGGCCACCAAACTGCGCCTAGATGGCAAGTCGGCGAAGTTTGCGGATGTGAAATCCGGGCTGTTCGCGGGCGGCAGGGCAAAGAAGGCCGAAAAAGGCACGCCTGAAGCAACCACGCTGAATGTCCGGACGAAGCTGCCGGAAAAGAAGAAAAAGAAACCTGCAGATGGTGCCTAGAACTTCTAATATAGTTCTGCATGAAAGAAGGGGCGGGCCTTATTCGGTCCGCCCCTTCAATGTCCGGTGGGATAGGGGGTCATTGCTCAGCTAGGGGCTCTCAGGCGCACCGCCAGTGGATCCCCCGGGAGGATCAATCGGAGGCGCCGGCATTGTGCTGCCAGGAGGGCCCGATGGGGGCGGTGCGTTGGTGGCCATGAATTGATCGTGGCCAGTCAAGTCTTCTTCCTTTGAACAGCCCAAGTGCAGGGAGGCCACAAGGGTGGTGGCCACCAAGACAAAGATGGTCTTTTTCATGTTTGTGATTACGGTCTAAGAGGCTGCCTCACGGCATGGGGGCACGGTTGTTGGGAGTGGAACGATTCCAGCGCAAGTGCCATGTGAGGGTCCAGAGGTCGGGCAGGCGCACACTGTCGGCACGGCCGTCCTTGAAGCCTGAAACCACGGTGCCATCGTGCCGATTGACACACACGCGGGCCATGCTGCTATTGTTTCCACCCCAATAGGATGGAGGTGGGGCATTATTTTCGGTGGGCCAAGCATCAACCCACATGGCATCAGTCATGGTGGGGGTAGAAGAGGGCTTGCCATCCTCCATCTTGTAATTGTAGCGGGTGTCCGACTGGCCACGGTTGCTGTGCAGCCAGCCGTTATAGGCATAGGCCCCGGGTACGGTGCGGCCGTTGTACAGTTCTCCCACCCTGTTCCAAGCCTGCCAGGAGCGCTTGTGGCTGCCCCACCAGCCGGTGGTTTTAACGGTTATGCCCGGGCACATGAGTAGTTTGTGGTCCCAGCCGGCGTATTTAAGAACCCGGTGATACCAGAAGAAATAATTGAAATTCCGCCCGTAATCCGGAAGAAACTCTTCGTTTTCGTCACAGTACATCTGCAGGCCCGCAGTCATCTGCTTGGCGTTGTTTATGCACTTCATTTTCTTGGTGCGATCCTTGGCTCCGGCCAGCGCGGGTAATAGCATAGCCGCAAGGATGCCTATTATGGCAATTACCACCAAAAGTTCGATCAGCGTAAACGCATGAAGCAGGTTTCTTTTTTTCATACAATCAATTCTCTGTGGCCTATGACAATGCCTCGTGTTAGTCAATACGCGCGCGCCAAATGTTTCCGTTCCAATATGGATTCATCCCATCACGAGTAGCCCGGTGTCTTGCTTCAGCTTTTTGAAAGCCCGAGTCATTAGCTTGATGCGTACTGCCATCGCTCGTGGCAATATGACCCTGACTTGCCTGAAGCCCTGCCATTCCCATCTTTTGGTCGGTGTTTGATCGCCAGCGAGCACCGTTACGATTGTGGAGACTTTGGTACCAATAGGTATTACTGGGGTTCCAGTTTTTTCCCGGGCCTGGATAAAAGTAACTCCTGCGCGTTCCATTGTTCACAGAATTTCTGGTTATTAATAACATTGTACTTGGACTTAACTCGTCACCGCCGTGATGCACTCCGTAGCTTACGGCACGGGCCCAAAGATTTCCGCCTGATCCTGAGAAAATGTTTTGGGCTACGTTACGGTCATTATTACGTTTGAAACGAGGGTCACACGGCGAAAGAAGTATCTTGGGTGTGGCTAAATCAAGAGCAATATTTGGGAAAAAACGCTTATCGAAAACACTCTCTGTATATTTCCGCTTGTAGAAATCATCGGTGTTTGTGAGATGCCATGGCATACGGTCACCATGTTCAGCACCAAATTCCTTTAGTGCCATGGCGATTTGTTTCATGTTACTGACACATTTGATGCGGTTGGCTCGAGCCTTGGCCTTGCTCAGTGCGGGCAGTAAAAGACTGGCCAAGATGCCAATGATGGCAATGACCACCAGCAGTTCTATGAGGGTAAATCCTTTTTTCATGGTGAGCCTGTGAATTTAGTTGAATCTGGATCGCCAAATGTTCCCGTTCCATTGCGGGTTTAGTCCATCACGTGTTCTTTGATGTTGGGCTTGGATTTTCTGGAAGCCAGAATTGTTTAATTGGACGGCACTGCCGTCACTTTTGGCCAAGCTTCCTTGGCTTGCCTGAAGCCCGGCCATACCCATCATCCGATCGGTGTTTCCGCGCCAACGAGCACCAGAGCCACCGCTGATTCGTTGGTACCAATAGGTGTTGGCCGGGCCCCAATGGTTCCCACGACCGGGATAGTAGTAGCGACCAGGATTGCCATTGGCCTGAACATTGCGGGTGAAGAAGAGAATCGTATTGGGACTGAGTTCATCGCCGCCGTGTGAAAGCCCGTAACTTATGGAGTGGGCCCATATGTTGGCCCCAGCACCGGCATAGGGATTTTGCCGCTTTTCGTTGTTGTCATTGTAGCGTTTGGAATGGGGGTCACTGGGGGAAAGTAGCACCTTGATAGTGCCCAAGTCCTTGCCGATAGTGGGATAACGCCGCATGTCAAAACAGTTGTCGTTGTAATAGCGCCTCGGGCCGGTAGTGTTGGTAAGGTGCCAAGGCATACGGTTGTCGTTCTCGGAAGCAAAGGCCTTGAAAGCCTTGGCCACTTGGCTGAGGTTGCTAACACACTTCACACGGTTGGCGCGGGCCTTGGCTTTGCCAAGTGCTGGCAAAAGGAGACTGGCAAGAATGCCAATAATGGCAATAACCACCAGTAACTCGATT
>CAJWKQ010000201.1 GCA_913041895.1 uncultured Verrucomicrobiales bacterium | reverse complement strand
AGCGCGTGCACGTCCAAACCTGCCCGCCATGAACCAGCTGGAGCAAGAGCAACACGATCGGCAAGCCGAACATCGCAGCGACGTGCTGGACGGCAAACCGCTGCCTCAAGGCCATCTATGAGATCGAGGGGGCGGTGGCGGGCGCCGGGGCGGGGGCGGAGGCCGGCCCCGCCGCGGGCGGCGAGGAAGAAGCGACAAAAGAAACCACGGCCGAGGACCTGGAGGCCCACGTCGACGGCCTGCGGCGCATTTTGCGCGACGCCCAGCGCGCCGTTCAGTTGATGCGTCACAAAACCGCAGAGCTTGGCTTGCCGAATGCCAAGATCGGCATCGTCGGATTTTCCGCCGGCGGGCACCTGGCATGTATGACGGCGACCCGCTGTCGGACCGGATCTGCAGACTCCGCAGATCCCGTTGAAAAACTGTCGTCGCGGCCCGACTTCGCTTGCCTCATCTACCCGGTTGTGTCGTTCATGGATCATGGCCACGGCGGTTCGTGCGGTAATCTTCTCGGCAAAGATGCGACAGAGGAAAACCGCAAGACCTACTCGGGTGAGTTCAATGTGAGCAAGGACACGCCGCCAATCTTTATGGTGCACGCCAATGACGATTTCGTGAAAGTCGAGAACAGCGTCGTGTTTTATCAGGCCCTGAACAAACAGAATATCCCTGTCGAGATGCATATCGTCTCACGGGGCGGCCATGGCTTCTTCGACGGTAAAGGCTGGAGCAACAGCCTCGCTAAGAAGCACGGCATTCGCAGCATCCCGGCCATGTGGTTGATCGATAAAAATGGTAATCTGGTCGACAAAAACGCCCGGAATGGATTGGAAGGAAAGGTGGAGAAGCTACTTGTTGAGTAATTTCTGTGATTTGACTCTCACTCCAAGGGCCCCTTTATTGAGGCCTTTTTTGGTCTTATAGACAACAGGGCGTGTTTAATTCGATTATATGATTGCTATACCAGCCACAGTAGCGTAACTCCAGTGGACTATGAACCCCCTATATTTAGGTACAGTACGCGCGGCTTTGGCTGCGGTAATTTTTACACTGGCAGGTAATGCAATCGCTGAAGAAGGTTGGTTGGTTAGTTTTGAAAAAGCTAAAGAACAGGCAGCTAAGGAAGGTAAGCCTATTTTAATGGAGTTTACCGGCTCAGACTGGTGCCCGCCTTGCAAGGCCCTGCACAAAAATGTTCTGGTAAAGGACGTTTTCAAAAAAGAGATGCCAAAGCATTTTGTTTTATTGAAGCTTGATAACCCTCGCGATAAATCCAAGCAAACGCCTGAGGAAATAGAACAATACAAGAAACTGTCCAAGGAGTACAAAATCACCGGGGTTCCAAGCATTTTGCTTGCTGATACGGGTGGCAAGGTTTTCTACCGGACCTCAGGTTATGGCGGGCAGACAGCCAAGGTTTGGGTTGATGATATGGTATCTAAGACAGCTATTCCAGATGCACTTGAGGATGCCAATGCTGCCAAGGGCTTGGAGCGTGCAAAGCTATTAGACAAGGCCTTGGGCCTCATGGGCAGTGATGCAGCCAGCCAACGAAAAGAAGATATTAACGAGATAGTTACTCTTGATTCAAAAAATAAGGCCGGACTCAAGGTCAAATATGAAGGCATCTTGGCGGCAACTGAGATAAAGGATTCTTTAAAGGCCATTATGACTGGAAATCGTGGCGCTAAACCTGAGGATATGATTGTTAAGATAGATGAACTCATCAAAGATAAATCTCCTAAGGGTGAAGCCCTTCAAGAGGTGCTGTTCATGAAATCTAATTTATACTTTCGCGCCAAGAAAATGGATGAAGCTGAAGCGTTACTACGTGAAGCTATGAAGGTTGCTCCTGATTCAAAAACAGGGAAGCGCATTCCTGGTATTCTGGAACGATTCTTTTCAAAAAAGAAGGCGAGTTAAGTAAAACTGGAAATATTTTTAAGTACGGAGCAGGGAGACCTGCTCCGTTTTTTTATGGAACTGTCAATAGTTCCCTCTTGTTGATGGAATATGATTTGGCAGTATCCAGTTCAGGAGGTTCTTTATGTGGGAAAAGTTTATCGAGAATGCCCCCAGTTTGGTCGCTGATTGGGGGCCCAAAGTTCTGATTGCACTCTTACTGCTTTTGGGTTTTTGGATTGTTTCGCGTGTGGTTCGTAAGACGATTTTTGCGGCGGGCGATAAGGCAGATCTGGAATATCCCGTGGTCCGGCTAATGGCGATGGCCGCACGCGTTACGCTTCTGGTTGCCGGCATTGTTACTGCTTTGGGTACGCTGGGAGTGGACGTATCGGCACTGGTGGCAGGTTTGGGGCTGACAGGCTTTGCGCTGGGTTTTGCGATCAAGGATACGATCTCCAACATTCTTGCAGGGGTATTACTCCTGGTGTACCGACCCTTTTCGAAAAAGGATTACGTTGAAGTAAAAGGGATGGAAGGGGAGGTCAGTGCGATTGATCTGCGCTATACCACGCTCGAATCCAACGGTCAGACGATTCTCTTGCCTAATTCACTGCTTTTCACCAATCCAATTACAATTGGAAAACCAGCTGAAGAGGAGAAGTAGCTACTTCTTTTTTTCCTCTACAATATCTTCCTCGCCGGCCAATCGCCGGGCAATGAACTGACGCACCTTCGGGATCTTACACCTGGCAATCAGTTTAATCGCCTCAGCACGGTTCTCAGGAATGGCTGGATTGATGCCGTACCAAACCATCAAGGGCAGGACCGGGTCCTTGGCATAGGTGCCGTGTGATGTGAGCGCAGTAGCGAGAGGCCAGCGGTCATTAAAGGGAAGTTGTTGCAGGGCGGAAGCTAGATGGAGTTGAACAAGTCCGGCAGTGTCCTTATCGGCCATTTGGATGAAACGGGTTTTTGTTGCGTTTGAAATTTCGCCATGGTCGCACAGCAGTTTGATAGCCCAAGTGCGGATATGTTCATTGCCATGGTGAGTTTGCTTTAATAGCCATTCTTCGTCTGCGCCTCCAATGCAATTAAGCACCCACATGGAATGCAGGGCTGTATTTTGAACTGCTGTTTTCTCATAAAGTGATCGAATTTTTTTGATTGCTCCCGTCATGTCATGTCCCAGAGCGGCCCGTTCCTGAAGTACCCGTCGAGATTGTCGCCTGTGCCATTCATTATCAATGCCGGTCCAGGCTATCAAATCCCTCAGGGTTTCCTTGCTTAAATCACCGTCGATTTTTGTCGGTTTGCCATAGCTGATTTTATAGATCCGGCCGCTTGTTCGGTGAATGCCATCATTGTCATGGCATTCTCCAATGTCTGACCAGTCCAGTACGTAAACGCCTCCATCCGGTCCATAGCTTAGTTCAATACCGCGGAACCACGGATCCTTGGTTTGCATAACATCCGGTGCATGTTTGCCGACATACCCTGCGCCTTGACGGTGCAGGGTATCCTGATTCATGCGAAGGCCGTGCAGGTTTAACGTGAATACATTGCCGCGGTATTGCTTTGGCCAATTGTTGCCCAGGTAAATCATCATCCCCGTATGGGCGTGGCCCCCTCCGGCAGCATCGGTGGCGCTGGTCATGCCGGTTTTCTTCAGATCACTCCATTTTTCCTTGCCGATATCGAAATGATAATGGTCGGCAGTCTGCTGGATGAGTTCATAGAGGTGCTTATCATAATGCTGGCCATACATTCGCTGGTAACGCGCTCCCGGCACCACATGCCAGAGATGTCCGATAACCGTATTAATAAAAAAGAGTTGGCCATTTTCATCCCAGTCGTGCCCCCAGGGATTGGTGGTGCCGTGGCAAACGACATCAAATATTTTGCGCGTAGGATGATATCTCCATATTCCGCATTGAATATCTGTTCGATTGGCTTCCGGTGTTCCGGGTGGCCCCACTTTTGATCCAGGACCCAGGATGCCGTGCCTGCCATAAAGCCAGCCATCAGGCCCCCACCGGAGGCCATTGACGATGTTGTGACGGACCTTGTCGTTATCAAATCCATCAAGAATAACCTGAGGTTCGCCGTCTGGTTTGTCGTCACCGTTTTTGTCCGCAAGAAAGAGGATGTTGGGAGCACAGGCGGCCCACACACCTCCAAAGCCGATTTCAATGCTGGTTAATTGACTGGCCTGATCCCAGAAGATCTTGCGTTTGTCGAATACGCCATCCTGATTGGTATCTTCAAGAATGATGATGCGATCCTTCAGTTTCTTTTCAAAATTAGTTTCTTTTTCCGCGTAGGTGTAGCACTCGGCAATCCACAACCGCCCGCGCTCATCCCATGCCATGTCGATGGGTTGCTGTACCATGGGTTCAGCCGCAGCCAATTGAACGCGGAATCCCTTTGGCACGGTGATCGCCTTGAGTGCCTCGCTTGGCTTAAGAAAAGGAGTGGATAGCTCCTGTGTGTTAAATAGTTTGGGAGCGTCCTCTGCCTGAGAGAGTAAACTGGTTAGCAGGATTAAGGTCAGCAGCTTCTTCATGGTCCCGGAATTATTTAATGCCGATGGGCTCTGAGTTCAGGTGCTGGAGATTTTTGGTAAACTCCGCACCAACAAAGGCGGCAAAGCTGGCCCGGTTACCCTGCAAATCCTTGGGCACGTCAAAATCTACTTCGACCTCTCCGGAGCCGGAGAGTTTTAGTACTTTACGCTCAATGCGTTTGCCTGATCCGTCCTTGAGGGTAACATGTAACAGTTGTTCCCCGAGCTGCTTGGGGACCTTATGAATGAGAGTCAGTTTGGCTGGTTGGCCGGGGGTGATATTCTCCGGTAGCGTCCACTTAATCAGTCCGGTTTTTCTTTTGGGTTTGTTTTTCGGTTTATTGCCATGGCGAGCTGCCGATTCCTTTTCCAGTTTCTGGACGTAAGCTTCAGAAAACTCACGATCTTCGCGTTTTTGAAAAACTTCCAGCATCGGGATGTCCTTTGTTTTTATCATCCATGCTTGGAGTTTGGTTTGGAGAACATGTAATTCAATTTGATGCTCCGGATGATTGATCAGGTTGACAAGGCAATCGGGATCTTTGGTTACGTCGTACAATTCCTCGGGCACGCGGTGTTTATAGAGGTTGAGTCGGGCGGAGAGCGATTTATCTGAGCTGGCCAAGTCAACCATGCGCCGATAAGTGACAGTGCCGGTGGTGGCCGTGGCAAACACACGTTCTCCATTGGACCATGGGTTGAAAAGGTAAAGGTACTTTTTTGTCTGTATTCCGCGCATCGGATCCCGGGACCGGCCGGCGTTCTCGTTGTATTCCTTAACGACAAACCCTCGGCCTTCCTGTGTGCCGCCTTTTAGTAATGACAGGTAGGAGCGGCCATCAAGGCGTTTAGGATGTGGCACTCCGACAATATCCAGGGCGGTGGGAAGGAAATCGACTGCCGAAATCATGTGTTGATTATCTACACTGCCAGCTTTTGTAACACCCGGCCAACGGATCATCCATGGCGTGTGTGTGCTGTGATGGTAGAGTTGGGTCTTGGCAAAGGGAAGAGGCATGCCGTGATCGGACATGAACATTACGACAGTGTTGTCCGCCTCACCGCTGCCATCCAAAGCCGAAAGGACTTCGCCCACACAATCATCGGCGCGCCGTACACTTGAGTAGTAGAGAGCCAACTCCTCGCGTACTTGCGGATCATCAAAAAGAAATCCCGGGATGGGCACTTCACTAGCCTTGAATATCCGTGAAGGAATGTAGGGGTCTTTTCCGCCACCCTTGGCTTTACTCCAAAAGGGTTTGTGTGGATCTGAGATATTGACCACCAGACAAAACGGTTTCCCGGCTGCCTTGGCTTTGGTAATCCCATCAGCAGTAGAAATACCATAGGATTTTGGGTCTTTCATGTGGCCTTTGGAGCCATCAGGGAGCGTGTCTAGATTGGCATCCCACGCGTAGGGCTGATAAGGAGCCGAGTGGCTCACCTTGCCTCGGATACCGGTGAAGTAGCCGGCCTCTTTCATCAGGTCCACCAGATGCGGCCAGCCCGGATCTTTTACCTGATAAAACCCCTCCACTTTGTTGTTGTGCGAGTACAGGCCAGAGAACATCACGTTGCGGCAGGGCATGCAGTTGCCCACCGTGACATGCGCATGGG
>CAJWKQ010000200.1 GCA_913041895.1 uncultured Verrucomicrobiales bacterium | reverse complement strand
CCTCATCCTGAGGCCCCCAACCCATCCCCCAGTCATCACCGCCAATGGCCCAAGTACCGAAGCCAACGGGGGTTAATTCCAAATCAGTGTTGCCAAGGATACGTGTCTGCATGATCTGCAGACTGTAATCACACTCTTAAATCGAAGCAAGCTGGCCGCCAATTCAACGCCGCCTGAAAGGGCGGAGCGGCACAGGAACCGGAACTGCCGGCACAACCTCGACCTCGTCAACCTGCGGAGTAGCCTCAAAAAAAGGCCCTTCGGTATCAATCGCCTCGAAGACCATAACCGTTTCCATCTTTGGACGGCCGTTAACTAAAATCTGCCGGGCTTTCATTTTTAGATGCCACACCTGACCGGTCATGGTGTCGATTTTCAAGGTCATTGGTACCGGCTTGCCATTCTGCTGAACGTTTGCTGAAATCAATTGGAACCGACCGGGAATTCCCTCCATAAACATCTCCTGAGGCATCGGCATTCGATGATCCTCCGGCCCCCACTCACCAGGAACTTCCATATCCGGGTCAAATTCCGGAGGAGGAGGCTCGACAATCACTTCTGGCAGAGGCCCCGGGACCCGCGCAATGGGTCTGGCTAAATTTGCCCCTTTTCCTGCCTTCTCAAAACTTTGCCCCCCTGCAGCAATCGTATACAAGCCCTCTTTCCGGCTGCGAGCCAAGTAAGCAGCAACTGTCTCGCCTTTCTTCAGTGTGCGCGGATTGGACGGACCAACCTCTCCCGGGCCAAAAATATGATGGCGGCTCAAAACACCAATTTTGTCCCCTGCTTTTACTCCTGTCTTGGAGCGGATGGACTGAATTACAATGGCATCATAGGTGAAAGTTGTTTCCCGACCTTTGGTATCGGTTGTCGCTTTTACCGCAGATACCTTGATCATCAGAAACTCAGGAGCACTTCTCTTCATCTCTTCGTAAACCTCTGGCGGCAATTCTGAGCGGAGGTTCACACACAGTATCAGTAAAGCCCCAAAAATTAATGAATTAGCTTTCATAATCAATCGTTACAGAAGCATGCTCCCAACCTTTACTATTGAGAAGGAAAATGGGTAAAGCCGGACCTATCAGAAAGCATACCCGCATCATTGCGGGCACCTGTGTCTCTCAGGGATACTGGCCTATCCGACGGTACTGGAATCCCTTATTCCCACGGTCAAAAAACCGCTTTACCACAAACCATGGCGAGTTGGACGTAGAGTCGGCCAAAAACCTCCCAAAAAAGAAAAATAATACCGTAGAAGATAATTTGCTGGGTGCCGAATCCTGCGCTTGGCTTTTCCGAGCCCCTTACCAATACTGGACTAAACATGTCATTGGTATTGAACAACGCTGGAGGAATTTCCGTCAAATTTGAGGTGGCCCCTTCATTGAACGCGGCTTCAAGGGCTGCCAAGGACTGAGACATTAATCATGGAACAAAACTCAACTGAAAAACCGTTCATGTTCCAGCAACTCATTTTGCATGGGTTACTGGCAGCAGCTTTGCTTGTTTGCGGCTGGCTGTTTCCTTCCAAGTACAAAGCCTTGCATCCTAAAGTACTGGAACAGGCAGGTTTAGCTGCTTCTGATGACCAAACCACTAACGATCAAGGGAATGCTGATAAACTCCAAGCATTTATCGCCTCTCAATACGAGGCAAAGGGTGACAGATCCATTCGAGCCCTGCTCGAGTTCGGGGATGGTCAAGCAAGTGGAGAAAGGCCCACACTGGAAAAATTCTCCAGTGCTCTCGAAGTCTTTTTGGATCCGGCACGTCGGAAACACTACATGGGGCATCTCGCTCGCTTTAAAGGGCCAGAGAAGAATCTTTACCGTCTCAAGGAACTAGCACCACAGTACCGCACAGCAGCTGCGCTGATAGCTTATCTCGACGGCAAGCGTAAACTTCACTCTGACCTACGCGAGGATTTATTGGTCAGTCTGAAAAATGGACAAACCAATCGTGTCGAAAGAACGCTCCATGCGGTTATTACTTTGGGTACCCGTCTGAGTTTCGAGCAAATGGGAGAAATCACCAACCACACTTCTTCCTCTGAAGCCCTCATCGATTTTGCAAAAATTGCAAAACTTCAAACCATCCTTTACCCGTTCAATAGTTATGATGAAAATCTCGATGGTTCAATCTCCTTCGCTGAACTCAAGGCAGTTGAGGCTCGTGAAATCAAAGAAGCTGAATTACGCCTCACTAATGAGGAAGGCTTGTTCGCCAAAATTGCTGGGAGTGACCAACTGATCTCCAGAGAAGAGTGGATTGAACTTGGGTTTATCCCATTGAGACTCACCAAATTTCCAACGATCTACACGGCAAGTGTTTGGAGCAAAGACCCTGAGGGAGTCGCAAATTATCTGATGCTCTACGGTAGAGGCGGAGAAGAGTGGCTGGCCCAAGCCATGGATGGACCCGCACGCAACAGCGGGAATGGAGCACTAAAGGCCCTGCTGGACTCACAACTCCCACTGACACGCGGAGGCCCCGCCCTGCCTAGAGTCGCCTCTTTCAGTTATCAGCATCCTACTTGGGCGCTCTTGGTAAAATATCTCCTGATAGGACTCGGCTGTTTGGTCATTATTCGTGCCTGGAACAGCTATTTTATCCTCAAGGCCATTGATACCGAATCACTGCAATTCCTGCGTTTACGTAGAAAATCCATGGCTTTCGCCTTGTTGATACTCCTTGTTGGAATATCTGAACCCTCACTGCTACAATCTGCCTATTCATCCGAGTACCAAATCGCAATCAATGTCCCCCAACTTTCATCAACTGAACCAATTGAACAATCAAACAGCACTAATGTCATGTTAGCCGAAATATCACCCATCATCGTCAATGCACTTATTATCGCGATTTTTGCAGCCATACAGATTGCGGTATTTACAACCTGCACCAATAAGATTCACGAAATAATGTCGGGAGAGGGAGATAATCGACTAAAACTCCAGCTTCTGGAAAATGAAGATAACCTCTTCGATATGGGCCTATATATTGGCATCGCCGGCACAGCGCTGACGCTGGCTGCCAAGTTGCTCATGGAAACAGATGCCATCAACCTCTCAGCGGCTTATGCATCAAATATTTTTGGAATCCTTTGCGTAGCCATGGTCAAAATAAAACATCTGCGGCCATCCCGTGAATCACTCATAAGGGATGATGATAAAGGAGTGGTATAGCCATTTGATATTTAATTAAAAGTAATCATGAATAAAACCCTGTTACTCATCATCTGCGATTTCCTGCTGCTCAATCTGATTCATTTTACCGCGTGGGACAACCTGGATAAGGATAATAGTGTGGCGGGTGCAGGTGGGGCTGAAACACTGGGTTCAGGCATGGGCGATCCCTCACAAGACTTGGAACTGGTAAAATTCCAGTTGGAGCAATCTGAACGGGAAAAGACTGCCACCGAACAGGAGTTGGACAGAACAGAAGGAGACTTAACCCAATCAAAACAGGAGAATATCGCAACAGAAAAAGAACTGGGCACCGTTAAAGAGAAGCTCGGCGATAAGGAAAAGGCGCTGGGAAACGCAGAAAAAATGAATCTGGCAATCCTCAGCGAATACGAACAATTCAGGGAAAAAGCACAAGTCGAAGCCCAACAAAGCAATGAGGAAAACCAAAAGCTAATAGATGAAAATAAAAAGCTAAACGAAGACCTTGAGAAAGTAACCATTCTTGCAAACGAAAGAAAAAATACCGCTGAAATAGCACAAAAAAATGCTGCACAAGCCAGAAAAGATGCAGATACCGCCCGCAATGAAGCCAATACCGCCCGCAATGAAGCCAATACCGCCCGCAATGAAGCCAATGCTGCAAAGGAAGTAGCTGCTACGGCAAACGCCAACGCGGCACGGGCTAATGCAGTAGCCATCGAAGCGAAAGCAAGAATCAAAGGCGCTGAGGACAGGGCTCAGGTGGCTCAAAATAAAGTAGTAGAGGTGGAGCGCAATCTGGCAACTGCCCAAACGACTGCAAAGGAATTGTCCAAGGCAGTAGAAAGTGAGCGGCAAGCCAAGACAATTGCAGTAACAGCCGCCAAACAACTCCGTGATGAGATTCTCAAGGAAGTTAAGGATAAGCCCCTTTTGGCCAACGAGATGGCCATGAGGTATGACCTTAACCATGTAAATTTTAACACTCAAGGCAAGCGCACGCTTACCAATCAAAAACACTCCAATAAAACCATCTTAATTGAGGCTCCAACGTACGATTTCAACCAGAAGAAGACTGTTCCTTATGTTCACGCCATTACCCACGTCGATCAGACTCCATTCCGGCTCAATAGAGGAGCTCTTGGCTGGAAGCAAACTTCCGGGCAACTGTCCAAGACGGATGGAAAAACGCATCACCTTGACCACATACGGTTTCTAAAGAGTGATCCACGTATCATTATTGCGCCCGTTGGCACACCGGATTCCGATCGGGTGAAAATGTTGGGAGTAACGCCCTTCAAGCTCCCTAAGCACAAGGATACCTTTAAATATCCCAAAGCATTCCTCATGAAAAAGGATGGTCAAAATTTTGGCGAGGTGGTTTTCCAAAGAGATCTAAAAAACCGAGATTACGTCAAAATGGACAAGAGCTTTATTCGCTCAACGTTTCTGGGTGAATTTAACCCTTCTCGAGGTGATCTGGTCTTCAGCCAAACAGGAGAACTTTTGGGTATTATGGCCAACAGTGAATACTGCCATATCATCAAATCAGTTTCCCCTGCTGCCGGAGTCCTATTTGGTCAAAACGATTATTCCAAGGTCTCCAAAACCTTAAGGGACATGCAAAAGCTGATTGCAGCCAAGCCCTCTGAGCTTCGCTAAGTTACCCTGATATCTGAAAACAAAAAAAGCAGCCTTTGGGGGCTGCCTTTTTTTGTTTCCTTGGCCGATTAAATTAGCAGGGCTGATGGCCCCAATCGGTGTTCTTTAAATCCTCTTCATATGCCGCCATTTGGTCCTCTGCTGAGGGCTCAGCCGTTTCTTTACCCTTCACTTCAGACGATGCTTGCGCCTCGGCAGATTTTTTCTCATCGGGCATGAGAAGAATATAACTGAAAAAACAATTTTAATCAATTCCCTCCATCTAACTTGCACACCATTTTATTCGATTTCCACAATTGAACTGTTAAGCCACCATAAATATTTAGCTTATTAAAAGTTGTATCTAGCTTGACTTTATTGAGACTGCGTCTCAACAATTATAGAAACTTTTTTCCTATGAAATTTACATCTTATTTATTTTCCACCTTTGCATTAATGGTAGGCGTTTTGTCATCCGCAGCTGAAGTCAATGTCTATTCGCATCGGCATTATGACTCTGATAAAATTCTTTTCAATCAGTTCACGAAAGCAACGGGTATAAAGGTCAATGTCGTCAAAGCAAGCGCTGATCAACTAATCCAAAGGCTTATTAGCGAGGGCAAGAATTCTCCAGCTGATGTATTGCTGACTGTTGATGCGGGCAGATTACATCGAGCAAAAGCGGCGGGAGTTTTACAACCCATAAACTCGAATACTTTAAATAAGAACGTCCCATCAGCCATGCGGGATCCGGAAGGTCACTGGTTTGGTATGACCGTCCGGGCTAGAGTTATTGTTTATTCCAAAAGTCGGGTAAAGCCGAGTGAGCTTTCGACTTATGAGGATTTAGCCAACTCGAAGTGGAAGGGCCGTATTGTCGCACGTTCTTCGAGTAATATATATAACCAATCTTTACTGGCTTCTGTCATTGATGCTCATGGAAGCCAAAAAGCATTCGTTTGGGCCAAAGCTATTCGCGGAAATATGGCTCGTTCCCCTCAAGGAAGTGACCGTGACCAGGCTCGTGCGGTTGCCGCAGGATTAGCTGATGTTGCCATCATGAATACTTATTATCTCGGTATTTTGGCAAACTCTTCCTCAGCTGCTGATCGGGAAGTTGCCGCGAAAGTAGCTGTATTCTTCCCTAATCAGAAGGACAGAGGAACACACGTGAATGTTAGTGGGGGAGGGGTTACCGCGAGTGCTAAAAATAAAAAGGAAGCGATCCAATTTTTGGAATTCTTGACAAGTTCAGAGTCTCAGGAAACCTTTGGTAACGTGAAT
>CAJWKQ010000199.1 GCA_913041895.1 uncultured Verrucomicrobiales bacterium | reverse complement strand
AAAGCTGGATGTCCAAATTACGTATCCAGGGGTTGGCATGCCAACCAATTTAGCTAACCCTCGTTGCCTCATTGCGTAAGGAAACATTTCGCCGTTTGAGTAGCTGTGTTCGTTCATAAGGACAACAATTGGCTTGTTCCATGCTCTGCTTGGGGCCAGTTCCGGTTCACGATCTCTGGATTTATAGATTCCGTGGGGTTTACGTTCCAGCCAGTCAATTAACGTGTCTGATATATTTCCGCCATTATTAAAACGTACGTCGAATATCATTGCGTTTTTGCCTTGAATGTATTCGTAGGCCTCCCGTTCAAATTTAGCCTGGTCACTGCTGCCCATTGCAGAAATATGTAAATATCCCACTTTTCCGTTCGTCGATTCCTCGACTCTTCTTCTGAGTTTCTGAGTAGTCTCCTGATAACGTAATTTACGCCATTCAGACTCTGATAGGAGTTTATATTTTACTTCTCTGGAGCCTTCTTTTGAAGGTTTTGAGTTTACAGTAAACTTGGTCAATAAATTTGGTTTATGCGTAAGAAATCTAAATAGTATTTCATTTGATGATACATCTTTTCCATCGATTTGAAGAATGTACTCTCCGGGTGTGATTTTGGTTTTTTCAAATGACCCAGGGGCTTGGTTTGGGATGTCTTTTACTTTTATGCCTATTCCACTGTGTGAAAAGTCCATTGTAAAACCCAAGTGAGGTGTCTTTTTTTGAGATGTAGATGGAGGGGCAGGTGAAAGTTCAGTATGAGAAGCATCCAGCTCGCCAACCATCATCTGTAAGAGTGTTGCAAATTCATCGTTGGTATCAACTGAAGGAATTCGTTTTAGGTATTTATTGCGTAATGCAATCCAATCACGGCCGTGAAAATTCCCATCGTAAAATCTATGATGATACGTTTTCCAGAGCTGATAGAATGCAGCAGTCCTCTTAGCGGTAATATCATTGACAATATTTGCCGAGAAGGTGATTTGGGTGGCGCTTCCGTTCTCGAGTTTCATTAAGTACATTTTTCCTGATTTCATGAATGTGGCGCTTCTGCCATTTTGCAGAATGCGTAGCGCGACTCGCCCGCCATCGTCATTCATTTTCTTGACTTCCTTGCCGTCGTGACTGGAACTGTATACATCACCTCCAGATAGAAAGTATAGTTTTCCATCAGAAGTCATTGTCAGATCCGAGGAAGGATTGGTGGGAGATATCTTTTGAATACGGTCACTAATGTTCTCAAAATCAATTTTAACTTCAGGAGTCTTGCTCGGCTTAATATATTTTTGATCTACATCGGTATTTCTAAATTTGTCTGGCCGGAGTGACACTCGATAAAGGCCCTCTCCAGATCTATTACTCTGGAAATATAGATATTTTCCATCAGGTGACCAAGTAGGCTGACTGTGGAAAGCGTTTAGACGTGTGATGTTTATGGATTTACCCCCTTCAGTAGGGATAATCCAGATATTATAGGAACCGCTGCCAGTGCGTGTGGTGTAAGCAATCCATTTTGCGTCTGGTGACCACTCGTAATCAATTCCACCGCGACCCCTCATGTGAATCCCGGGGAGCTTGAATATGCGTAGGATTTTTTTATCAGCGAGATTTAGTCTATGAAGCCCACCCTCTGGTCCTGCAACCCAGAAAAAGAGTTGTTTGCCATCTGGGCTCACGCGTAATCTGACAATGTTTTCATCTCTTTTCCAAAGTGAAATTTGTGTGCGCTTTTCAAGGTCATACTCATAAATACGTGTATTCCCTTCACGATCCGAAGTGAAATAGAATTTTTTTCCGTCTTTCGACCATGAAAAATCAGAGTCTTCACCGGCCCACATGGTATGTTGTGTCGCAATTTCGTCTAACTCCTTATCAACACCTTTTGATTTTGTTGTTTTGACTGTCCATATATCACCTTTTAGTCCGAATAGGATGGTTTTTCCATCCGGAGAGGGCTCAGCCTCAGTGGTGCCGCTTGTGGCTTTTGAATACTCATTTACGTTACGCTTAACATCCGAATTAATAAGTAGTTCTATCTTCTTCGGCGATTTGGAATTGCGGTTAAGGATCCAGATGCCGTCATCATGCTCAAAGACTATTGCTCCCGTTTTAGATGCAATACTTGGGTAGCGTACAGAATCTGTTTTAAAATGTGTGATCTGTTTTAGTTTGCCTTCTAGATCTGAGACCCAAAGATTTGGCGTGAGTTCACTTTTGTTTGGCACCTTGAACGGTTTTTCGTCTATTTTTTCCAGTGTGGGAGTGGGTTCAGCTGTGGTAACGAGTAACATTTGTTTACCTTCTGGCATGAATTGGCTGAATAAATATTGTCGTTCATCCCCGAGAAGTTTAGTGCGCTTCTTTGTTTGAAGGTCATAAATCCAGACCTGAGCGGCAGCTGAGCCTCTATATCTCGGTCTATACCAAGGCATTCCGTATCGAGTATAGACCATCTTCTTCCCGTCTGGGGACCAGCGTGGGTACCGAAGTGTCGCATAATCTTCACATATAGTGTTTGATCTTAGACTGGCAACATCAACCGTCATAATGTCGTATGTTGGTCGATTGCGCCTTGACCCAAAGGAAAGTTTTTTTCCATCAGGGCTCCATCCAAATGGGATTTCGTGGCCAGAATGCCATGTAAGCCTTCTAGGTGTTCCGCCTTCAGAGGGAATCATAAATATATCAAAGTTCCCATATCGTTTACTGCCAAAAGCTATCCAATTGCCATCTGGTGAAAATATCGGGTAACCATCATATTCAAGATGGAATGTAATAGGCTTGGCTTCTTTGCCATCCATATTCGATTTCCATATATCCCCGCGATAAACAAATGCTATTTCTTTGCCTGATGGGCTTATAGAGGGATGTCGTGCCCCTATAGCTGGTTTGGGTTTTGGCGTCGGGAGCTGGGCGGATGCATGCGTGAATATTAGTGCAAGCAGAAGGGCAAATAATCGCATGAGCATTTTTAGAGCAAACCGGGGCGATTGGCAAAAATATATGTGGCCCTAGTTATGCCATTTTTGTAATTCAACAATATTGCCTTCCGGGTCAGTCATATAAATTAGGCTTAGCTTTCCCGCCCCAGAGATATCAATTGTAACCATGTCCCCATAATCGTCCCCGCCAAGATGTTTTATTTGGTTTCGTTTTTCTTCTATGTCGTCCACTTCAAATGCGATATGGGAAAATCCAGGTCGATTTAAAGGGCGAGGGTGATCTTCACCGTTATCTGAAAAGGTAAAGATTTCAATGGTCGGCCCGTTTTCTCCATGGCCGGGAACACTAAGGTGCCTTCCTTGGACTCTTATTCCGGGCATGCCCGTTAGTGCGTCAATATGTTTTCCATGATGATCTCGTTCACTACTGTACGGCGTACAGTCAAAGACCTGTTCATAAAATTCGCATAGTTTGAGCCAATCATGGGCTATTATATTAATGTGAGCGTACCGTGTTGGCATGAGTCAATTTATTACCCGCGATAAGTGCAACTAGCGTTACAAGTTTCAGAAACTTTTATTCCTGTTAGATTGGGAAGAATGGGGCTAACTTGATCCCAAATCCACTTGGCAATATTTTCACTTGTCGGGTTTTCCAGGCCATTGATTTCATTGAGATGTCGATGGTCTAGTTTTTCCCAAGTTGGTTGAAATGCTTTTTTGATTTCATCATAGTCAGTCAGCCATCCTAGCTTTTCATCGCATAGACCTGACACAGTGAGTTCTACATTAAAGCTATGCCCATGAAGTCGATGGCACTTATGGTCGGGTGGTAAATTAGGAAGCGAATGGGCAGCTTCAAATTGAAAGCTCTTTTTGAGTTCTACATGCATTTTACTGTTCCCAGTCTGTCCATGACACCAAATCACCGATAGTTGGACGGCCGTCGTGTCTCCAACCGAGTGCAGGGTCTTGCATTTTACCTATAGGGCAAATTCGAGACACCCCCCAATTTGCCAGCTTTTTGAAAAGAATTTCGGCTTCATTTTTAGGTGCTGATAAACCTACTGTTGAAACCTGTCCACGAGTCATTTCGGCCACACGAAGCATTTCATCGATGTCATTAATGCTTTTGACATGTATAAATCTATTTTGGCAGGAGGTTGTGAAAAGAGGGTCTTCTTCGAAGACTACAGTCCAGCTTGTATCTGTTTCACTGGACCATTGCCTGACATCACCTGTTCTTGAGGCACGGGATTCAAAAAATTTGCGTTTATACATAATATCACCGTTAATTTCGGCGGATATATTTCCTCTCGGTTGTAGATTTTCAATTGCTGCAAGTGATTCGGCAAGCATTCCAGAAAATAACTCAGGACTTACTGCTCCGCCTTTTTCAATATAGATGATATGAGGTGAGAGACATCCTAATTGATTCCATGAAGCAATATCCTGCGCTGCGGATTTGGCGAGTTCTCTCGCCATTGCCCTGCTGAGCATATCCTTTTGAATATAAGCAAGGCTTACCTTATGGCCGTAACCGATAAATTTCTTTTCGTTTTTGATTCGCGAACGGACTGAATTAATAGTTTCATCGCGCCCTGTAGCGATAATACAATCACTCTCATCAAACAGGATATTTTCTAGTGTTGGGTCGGTTCTAGGCCATGACGAAATTTCTATGCATGACCCTATTTTTGGATGAGACTCATATAAGGAATGGGCAAAAAGTCGCGGTATAAATTCGACTCCATCTGCACACTTAACAAATTGTGCTGAACCCGCGATTAGGCCATGTATCATGGTCATGATTGTAGGGCAAGGTGGGCTGCCGGCTGTGATTATAGTGATTAGCTCGGGGCCTCGGGCCATTGAAGAGCGATTTTCGGCCCGTTCTTCAGGGGTCCCTAATGGAGAATCTAATCGGCGAGAGTCACCCAGTTCTTGAGTAATTAGATTAAGTAAATTTTCCTCAGTAATTTTTGTGAAGAACTGATCTAAGCCATATGCGAGACTTGATCTACTAAAGCCAGTTTTTGAGGGGCCCTCATTAAGGGCCATTTTTCTGAATGGGTACAGATCGTCCATCCAATTTTCTGAAATGCGCGAGATTATTGTAACAATATCTTCTGTCGGCATATCCCTTAGATATTGGATGCGATTACGCTTAATTTGCCTACATGCCTCTAGTAAAATAGATGAAGTGATCTTTGCCTCAGGCTGTGCGTCAATTAGGAAGAAATTTGGGATTCCTTGTTCTTGTACATCATCGAGTGAGCTATGAAGCATTCTTTTTGATTCTTTATTTCAATTGATTTTGCCAGGGGATTTTTCCGGATCGTTGGATATGGTCCATTAGGGATCGTTTGAGGGTTTGCGCGGTTTTTTTATTTACGCCTATTGGCAATTGTTCGTGTGGGTCTTTATCTATATTGAATAACTGCATGGCTTCAAAAGGGTTATTTTGCAAAAGTTTCCATGGGCCGCGGCGAATTGCATAATAGGCGCGCCCCTGATAGTTCCCGCCGCCCTCGCGCCTCACCCAAATGAGTGTCCTGTCAGGTTTTCCCTTGTGGCCATTCAATAAAACTGGAGTAAGATCATGGCCGTCAATTTCATGACTAACTCTAACTCCCGCAATTTTGCAGAAGGTAGGAAGTAAGTCCATGGTCATGCCTAAAGCGTCAGTTTGTCCGGGCGGAATAGTTTCGGGCCATACAGCGCATGTGGGAACACGAATCCCGCCTTCCCAGTGATCTTGCTTGCCTCCCCTTAATTTGCCATTTAGTGCCCCGTGAGGGAGGGAGCCTCCATTATCTGAAGAAAATAAAATAAGCGTATCTTCAGCGATTCCTGCTTCCCGAATAGCGTTAACAAATCTCCCTATCTCATGATCCATGTGCTCTACAAACGCTACATTTGTTGCACGTTTCAGGTTCAATTGTGGTTCACGTTCTTGAACTTTTTTAAGCCAGCTCTTCGGTGGTTGGATAGGGAAATGAGGTGCGTTGTAGGCTAAATAGAGGAAAAAGGGTTGCTTTCTATTAGTCGACTGTTTGTTAACGTAGTCTATAGCCCATTGGGTAAATACTTCGGTGGCATGCCCCTTAGGGGCTATTTCTTTTTTGTTTAATCGCATCCAATTGACTCCTCCACGTAAATGAGTCCAGTAGTCATCCATCATGTCGGCCAGAAAGCCATGAAAGA
>CAJWKQ010000198.1 GCA_913041895.1 uncultured Verrucomicrobiales bacterium | reverse complement strand
GGTCTGTCCCAGGACGTGGCGGTCCTTCCATTGAACACCATTGGACGCAGGATATACCAATTTTGGTACGGGCCATGGCTAAATCCGGAGATACCCTGCTTCTGATGGGGCCACCGGATCTGGTTGATGAAGAGAAAAGTTTCGTACGCCTAGCCGAAGGTGATAAGGAAATTGAAAAAGTTTTGATCGAACAGGATCAAGCCTTGCAGGGCAAACAGGGGGCGATTCTGCTATTGGTTAATGCCAAGGATGGAGAAACAAAAAGAACCATCAAGCTTCCTTCATTGCCAGTTTGGGATAGTCTGGCAGTTGCAAAGGGAAAAGTGTATTACACCACACAGAAAGGTGAGGTTGTTTGCCTCAGCGAATAATTCAAACTCACAAGTGATTTGCTCATATGTCTAACGATATAATAAAAATTCTTGTAGGACCGCTTTCTGCATTACTGTTGCTTTGTAATCCATCAGTTTCAGACGCCTGTTCAGTGCCCGTTTTCCGCTATGCACTGGAGCTGTGGCCGCCTGATGAGTATGAAGTAGTTCTCTTTCATGAAGGCCCTCTGACTGAGGAGCAAAAGCAGTTATTGGATAAAATAAAGCCACTAAAACTGGAGAATGCCTCAGTTCCCAATATGCGCATTCATGAGGTGGACCTGAAGGCTGACCCAGACCCACGTTGGATCAAATGGTGGGAAGAGAATAAGCCCGAGAAATTTGATGGAGCTTGGATGGCAGTATTCTACCCGGCCAGCACCTTGAAGATTACTCCTTTATGGGCGGGGCCATTTACCGAGACAGGCTTAAGTAAAACATTCCAGTCACCAGCACGCCAACAGTTGGCCAAGCGTTTGCAGGATGGGGACAGTGCGGTTTGGATTTTATTGGAATGCGGCAACAAGGAAAAAGATGAAGCCACCAAGAAGATTCTGGAAGAACGGTTGGTTCATTTGGGCAAGACTTTGAAAATGCCTGAACTTAAGGCGCAGGATGTTCAAGCTGGATATCTTTCGATTCGACCGGAGGACTTGAAGCTGGGTTTTTCGCTACTAACTATTTCTGCTGATGACCCCGATGAAAAAGTGTTCCGAGAGATTCTTTTAAGCAGTGAGGATGATCTGAAAGATTTTGATGAGCCGATTGCCTTTGCTGTGTTTGGTCGTGGCCGGGCGATGCCTGCCTTGGTGGGTAAGGGTATTAATAACGACATGATTGATGATGCCTGCACATTTCTTTCTGGGCCATGTTCCTGTCAAGTTAAGCGGCAGAACCCAGGCTTTGATATTCTGACCTCTGTTAACTGGGATGAACTTCTGGAAGAACAGATTGAGAGGCTCGACGACAAGGCATTGGCTCAGACCGGAAAGCCAGCTCCGACTGAAACGACTGTTGCTGCAAAGAATGAGTCTTCTCCATCGAGCGAACCTCCAGTCAACCCAGTTAAAACACCTTCCAATGAGTCTGAGGAAAATAATGAGGAAGCTGGAGCAACACCTTCACCCTTCATGGGTTGGATCATCTGGGGGCCGGCAGTTATTCTTGGAGCGGGAGTTTTGGTGCTCCTGTTTGGCCGCAAGAAAGCGTGAAGTTCACCTGAGCTTCTCTTCAATCGTGACGATAAAGTAGAATTTTCTCAGAGATGAAAGTACTAATTCCAATTGTTATAGGTTTGATGGTTGTGGGGTGTGGGAAGAAGGAGCAATCCAAGGAAACAGCAGGCAATGCGAAAAACACTTCCGAAAAACCAGTCAAAGTGCTAACGGCAGAAGAGAAGAAGGTGTTTGGAGAATTTGAATATAAGAATAGAGATGGGTATATTCTCAGATATGTTCTACTAGAAAATGGCGTATTAGAGATTCAAGTCGGCAGGGACACGTTAAACATGGCTGTGCATGAAGACTCGTCTGATAAATGGAAGATGGCAAATGGAGAAATACATATTATTGATAATTACAACAGATATATTGAAGTTTTTAGAGTCAATAAAGATAAAAGCATTACTGATATTGGATATATAAGCGCCGGGGAGCGAACCGACTATCCGCAAAATAAGCAGAGAGTTTTCAAAAGAGTTAAAGACACAAAACCAACTTCAGAAACCAAAGAACCTCCAGCCAATGTCACAGATACCCTTGCGGCTAACTTCGCAGCACTTTCTCCAGGGATTAATGAAATTAAAGTCGAACACGACGGTCAATCAAGACGACTGATTGTTACTACGCCAAAAATATTTAGCCGCCAAAATCTCTATCCCATTCTTTTTTGCTTTCACGGGGCAGGAGGTAAAGCCGATGGTCCCAGTAAAAGGTGGAGCCCTCATGCCGATAAGCGTGGCCTGATTGTCATTAGCGCTGAGGCAGTACAGCCTCAGGCAAAATGGAACTTTACAGACAAATTCCACGTTGAAGAACATGATGATGTTGGGTTCATATTGAAGGTAGTTGAAGCTTTGGTTGCCAGTCAGGTTGCTGACCCAAAAACCATTTATGCAACCGGGCATTCCAGTGGAGGGCTGTTTTGCTATCGGTTGGCCAAAGAAACGAACGTATTCGCTGCGTTGTCTCCGATGAGTTGTGGCATGGTAAAGGGCGCCCATGACCCGGATCAAAAGACAAAATTCGTTCCGATCCTGCAAGTGATAGGAGATCAAGACAAGAGCTTCAACGGATCGCAAAATAAAGTAACGATGTATTCAGCTAGCAAACGCATAGATGTCTGGCGAAAGTTTAACCAATGCGGTCCTAATCCGTTCGTTCTTGAAAAAGGAAAAGAGATTATGGTTTACACCTACGCAAGCCAAGCCGGCATAGAAGTGGCCTTGTGTCAGGTTAAAGGGCAGGGACATTTCATCAGAAGAGATCTGCGGGATATCGCCGATTCCTTAGCATTGGATTTTTTGCTAAAACACAAAAAAAACAAATAACTCCTTTATATTCCGCTCCTTCTTAACTTCTCTGAATCAGAATGGTGGGCTATACTAAATATAGTTTATCATGAAACAAAATATTACGGCCATCCTTGTGTTCTTAACCTTGATTTCTTTTAGCGCATTTTTTGCCAAGGCAGACGACTCGCGTGTTGTTCAGGACTTTGAAATTGATGCTGGCATCGATGAAGTCTGGAAGGCTTTTACCACACAAGCAGGCGTACAACTGTGGTGGGCACCTCTCGTTGAGATTGATTTCGGTGTCGGGGGAACGGTCAGGTCCAACTATAATCCAAAAGGAACAATTGGCGATGCCACCACTATTGAGAACACAATTCTGACTTTTGACCCAAAACGTATGATATCCATTCGTCCAACAAAGTTCCCGGCTGGATTTCCTTTTGTTGAGGCAGCAAAAAAACAATGGTCAATTTTTTATTTTCAAAAACTTTCAGCAACTCGCACCAAGGTTACGCTGGTGGGACTTGGCTACACAAATGATGATCAATCCAAAAAATTACGGGAGTTTTTTATTGCCGGCAATAAATTCTCCATTGCCAAGCTAAAAGCCGCCTTGGAGAAAAAATAGGATAAAACCCATCTGAACTTGCTGAATTGGTGTGAAGAGGTAGGATTCCTTCTCATAAAAAAGTAACCCTTTCTTCCGTACCCAAACAAATGTCTCAGGCAAATCATCCATCCCAGCAGCAGCTCTCAAGGCGGCGCCTGTTGCAGGTGGGAGGGATTGGTGCCATGGGACTAACACTGCCCAGCTTCCTTCAGGCTGAAAAAGTTCTGGGTTCAGGTGGCCCAGCCAAGTCCTGTATCTTCATCCATCAGTATGGTGGACTGAGCCAACTCGATTCATGGGATATGAAACCCCATGGGCCACGTGAGATTCGCGGTCCTTATAAACCAATTTCAACCGCCACGCCCGGATTCCAAATCTGTGAACTGATGCCGCGCTTGGCCAGACTATCTGAAGAATACGCAGTCATCCGTTCGATGACACACAAGGAATCCGAACATAAAAGGGCTAACTCGATGTTGCTGGCCGGGCGTGATCAGCCCGCAGCCGACGACCCTTCCTTTGGCGCCATGGTCACCAAATTACGCCCTTCCAGTGCCAGTATTCCTGATCACGTGTGGTTACAGAAATTTGGCGGTGGAGCAGCCCCTCCAGATCATACTTACCTGTCGGGCGGGCGTTTAGGGATGGCCTATGCCCCCATGTTGATTGGCGAGAAGCACAATGATAATCCTGCCTCTCCTGATTTCCGTGTGCGTGCATTTGATACACCCGATGAAGTCACAAAAGAGCAGCTTCAAAACCGCAAGTCCCTGCTGCAATCAGCCCAAGGTCTTTCGCCTGTAGGAGGAACATCTGAATTTGAATCATTTGAAACGCACCAACAAAGATCCTTTGATCTACTTTATGGAAAAGCAGCCCTGCAGGCTTTTAAAATTGAAAAGGAAGGTGAAAAGACAAGGGATCGTTACGGCAGAAATCCATTAGGCCAGAACCTATTACTTGCACGGCGACTCATCGAATCGGGAGTGAGACTGGTTAATGTCGCTGCATGGACCGGGCTCGCTAAAGGTGAGAAATTTGTGAGTGTGGAAACTTGGGATATGCACGGTAATGCTGATGTAGGCATTTTTGAAAATGGATGGAATGGACTGCCCTTTGCACTGCCTCGCACTGATCAGGCAGTGGCAACCTTACTTGAGGACCTTAAGGATCGGGGTCTACTCGATACCACACTCGTCGTCTTGGTGGGCGAATTTGGACGAACTCCCAAGATCAGTAAGGGTGCTAAGCGCATTGGCCGCAACCACTGGCCTAACTGTTATTCAGCAATGCTCGCTGGGGCGGGGATTAGAGGCGGTAGTATTTATGGGGAGTCAGACAAGCAGGCCGCCTACGTAAAATCAAATCCGGTAACTCTGGAGGATTTCACTGCCACACTCTTTACTGCAATGAATATCAACCCGGCCACACGATTAGGGCGTGATGGCTTTACCGCTCCTGCCAGCACGGGAAATCCGATTAAGGCACTTTTTTAGATTATAGTTGCATACACAACTATCTCTTTTGGAATTCTCTCAATCAAATGATGAACCTGAACAAACTTGTTTACGTTCCATTGACTGCACATTAGAGTGCGCGTTCCTGGTGCCGGAGTGGCGGAATTGGTAGACGCGGCGGATTCAAAATTCCATTTTCACGTTCAATCGTGTTCAGTAATGCCTGCTTTTTCAGAGGTTTTTCAAATCACACTGACAGGTAAGCGTATACAAAAGTGGCACAAGGGGCCGGGGGGTGGCCCTACCGAATTGTGTGAACAAGAAGCAGACGCGTTAACGTAAACAGATTATTTTCGCAATAGCGCGGAGGGACGTGTTTCTCGGTTTGCCCCCTTGCCCTGACATGGGCCAATCGTTAATCTCACAGCCATGAAACAACTTTTCTTGATATGTGTAGTGGTGGCGTTGGTGGGGTGTGGGACGACATCATGGGTTTCTGATTCGAACAATCCGAATAACGTCAAGATTGAGGCAGCGATTCGCAAAGAACTTAAGAAGCCCGCCGGCGAACTCACCAAGGTAGATTTGGAGAAAGTGACGAAGCTGGACCTGAAGCAAAATGAACTGACTGATGTGAAGGGTCTGGAGAATCTCACACAGTTACAGAATCTTCATCTAGATTGGAACAAACTCACAAATGAAGACCTAAAGCCCTTAACAGGTCTCACCAATTTACGATGGCTTGGCCTAGGTGGTATTCCCCCTTTAGGCGACCTAACTCCTTTGGGAGGGCTTGCGAAATTGGAGCAGCTTCAGCTTGCCTATGACAGGTTGACCAATATCAGTTCCTTGTCGAGGCTCAAGGAGTTAAAAACCATCGACCTTTCCGCTACTAGCTTAACCGATGAACAACTGGAACACTTGTCAGGGCTCACGAAGTTGACTGCTTTAGACCTCCGGCAAAACCGACTCACCGATGTAAGCGCCTTGGCGGGACTTACGCAGTTGGCATATCTCACGCTTAACGACAACCAACTTACCGATGCCAGCCCCTTGATGACGCTCAAAAAGTTAAAAAGACTGAATCTCAATAATAACTCCGAACTCACTAAGGTACAGATTGATGAACTACAGAAGGCGTTGCCGAATTGCATAATCATCAGCAACCCCACGAAGTAACTGCTCTCATTGCTCCCCGTTAAAGTCCTT
>CAJWKQ010000197.1 GCA_913041895.1 uncultured Verrucomicrobiales bacterium | reverse complement strand
GCAAATAGTCACCCCTTTGGCAGAGCCCTCAAAAATTGATGGAGAGCTCAATCACATCAGCCCAGAACTGATCAGTGTTCTTGAGCTGTGCACCCTGTACCTAGTAGCCTTGGATGAGGAATTTTCACCCATAGAACAGACCTGGATAGATGAAAAATTCGGACCCGGCTCAGCAGACCGTTTTATTAAACTGATGCCAACCATGGACTGGGAGAATTGTTTCAATGACATTCATAATCAGCTGCTCCAGCTCAAACCAGCCGATCAACACTACATGAAAACTCAGGCGAGCGTACTGTTTCAGGAACTCATGGAATCAGACGGATTGGAAGGGATTGAACAGGAACGCCTGATCGGCTTAATGCGCTATATCAGTGAGTCTCTAGGGCAAGCCTAGTTCTTAATATTTCCTTGCCAACTTCATCCCACCCAATCATCTCAGGTAACTGATCAATCACGTTTAGCCTCAAATCTCCCGGGAGATCTCACATTTCTCGACACAGATTACACAGTTGTATCCACAACTAATTCTCTGAGTCATCTCTGAACTCAATTAGAGGAATAATCCCAATACTCAGATTTTAGTTTTTCAGTGGTTTCTTTTCCCGAATGCAATAGAGCTTGTTGGCTCCGCGTAATAGCAACGCACCATCGGTTATAGCAGGCGTAGCCCAAAATAAGTCATCTAGTTCGTTTTCCAGAAGAATCTTAAACTCTGGGCCGGATTTGATGACAAATGTCTTACCTGATTCATCCATCAGAAAAACATGCTCATCATCCGCCCACATGCTCGCTGCAATGGATTTGCTGCTGGGTAATCGAGATTTATAGGCTTGTTGACCTGTCTTTGTGTTGTAACAGGAGAGAAAGCCTCGGCTGCAAACATAAATATAATCACCACTAGCAACTGGCGAAGACATGCCGGGACCGCCACGTAGTTTCGCCCAAATAACGCCCTTGGGTAATTTGCTGGTATCAAGCCTTGGTTCTCCTGAGATCTCTGGCCCAATGGCTATCAGTGGCCCTTGCCTGAAGGGGCCGCTATTGCCGAGGAAAATATATTTTCCGTCTGATGCGGGTGATGCTGTAAATGCCGAGCGTGTATTTGTTAACTGCCAATTAGTTTTACCAGTAGCTGGATCATAGCCAGTAACGGTTCCAGAGCCGCAGATAACTAGATCGGTACGCTTTTCTTGTTTCCAAATATATGGGCTGGACCAACTGGTTCTTGAGGATCGTTTTCTTTTCCATTTCTCTTTTCCGGTAGCCGTATCCAGTGCTACGACAAACGAATCTTTGTCATTATCGCACTGTATAAACAAAGTATCATCTGATAAGGCGAGTGAACTGCCTGTTCCAAATCCATTTCCACTTGGGAAAGCACCAATATTAACAGTCCATACTAACTTTCCTTTCAGGCTGACGGCGGCAATTTTTCCGATCGTAGCAAAATAGCAGAAGACATGCTTTCCATCGGTTACAGGAGATTCGGTTGAGTAAGTGTTGGATGGATGAATTGCGTACTTGGGCTGTTCTTGCGCTAAGTTTTTTTCCCACTCGGTAGAGCCATCTTCAAGGTTAAGACAGATGAGTTTGAAATCAAAAGGTTCAGTCGGCTTTTTGCCCCGCATGTTGCGAACGCCGCCGGCATGTCCAAGTGGCTTTGTGTTTTTGGAATCCACTGCCGTCGTAATAAACACGTGTTTTCCAATTATTATTGGCGAAGACCAACCTCCACCCGGAATAGGCTGGCTCCATGCTAAATTTTTCTTCGTGGACCATCGGGTTGGATGATTTAATTTTCCGATATAGCCATTTCCACTGGGCCCTCTAAACTGAGGCCAATCAGCTAGTGATTCATTTACAAAAAAAGTTCCGGCTAACAACCAGGCTAAGACAAAAACGGAAGCACGCATAGATATATCACCCGCTCTTAATTAAGAGCGAAGATTGAGTGTACCCTTTTGCTTTTATTAACACCACCAAACAATTTTCCTGGCTTACCTGAATCAGGATGGTGAGGTAGTATTTCCCACAGCAGTGGGTGATATAAAATTATTTAAGATTAGTGAGGGCAATGCCACCGAGCTAGCTAGTACATCTATTGCTCTTAAAAAATCGCTGCAGTTATTGATTTCCTGACCTTCCACATCGAATTAATCAATTTAACTCAATCTAAATATATCCGTATAATGCCTGCATGGGAACCGCTGATTGGATAGAGCAGATTTTAATTTTTGGTCGGCCTGTATCTATTCTGATTATTAACACCATAGAGCAGATTTTAATTTTTGGTTGGCCTGTATCTATTCTGATTATTAACACCATCGTGCTCGTGTTCACGAAGGAACCCCGAAAAGATGCCAATGGTCAAGTGCGTCGGCCAAAATCGATTTTCGCTTCAAAAAAGATTATAGGCTATGCTGCTGCCTTTTTTTTGCCGATAAATTTTGCCCTCACTTTTCTAGTTATTTTAATATTAGGTGAAAATCCATCTTCTTCTGGGGATGGTTTTTATAATCTGGGGATTCCTGATCTTATATCTTCTTTAGTATCTTTATTAATTTTTGGCTGCTTTTCTGCCGGCCTTTATCTTCTGGGACTTATTCTCGGGGTTATTGGTGTGGTAATTATCGATTCCGAAGAAAAAGACCTACGTTATACGATGATTGCTTGGGTTGGACTGTTAAGTCATGTTCTATATCTTGTCTACCTGCCGATTGCTTTCCTTATTGCTTCCATTATCTCTGAACTTCCCTGAATCAATGTTTGCTGATCTGGTCAGGCAGAAAAAGCAGTATGGAGATCCCGCAGGCTAAGCTAGGATTTCTTTCACCACGTTGCCATGTACATCGGTCAGTCGAATGTCACGACCGCTGAAGCGGTAGGTTAACTTCTCGTGGTCGATCCCGAGCAGGTGCAGAATGGTGGCGTGGAGGTCGTGTATCTGCAATGGCTTGTCCACCGCCTTGTAGCCCCATTCGTCGGTTGTGCCATAGGCTACTCCGGGTTTGATCCCGCCCCCGGCCATCCAGAGGCTGAATCCGTATTCGTTGTGATCCCGGCCTTTTCCCCCTTGGGCGAAGGGGGTGCGTCCGAATTCCCCGGACCAGACGACCAGGGTTTCATCCAGTAGGCCGCGTGATTTCAAGTCACGGATCAGGCCGGCGATCGGCTGGTCCATCGCGCGCGCGTTTGCGCTGTGGTTCGTCACCAGATCATTATGTGCATCCCAACGCTCCGGCCTCGCTTTAGGGATGGTCAACTCGACGAAGCGTACGCCTCGCTCGATCAGTCGTCGGGCGAGCAGGCATTCCCGCGCATAGGTCTGCGTGTGCTTGTCTTTGGCGTCGAAGCCATAAAGCTTTTTGGTGACTTCGGTTTCGCCGGTCATGGACATGACCTCAGGGATGGTCACCTGCATTCGGGCTGCCAGTTCGTGGTTGGCAATCGCCGATTCGAGGGCATCGATACTTCCGGCTGTGTCCCGATTCAGCTTCTGGGCCAGGCGACGCTTGATCTGCTGTGCCCGATCGAATTTCTCGTTCGGCTTCACATTGGCCAGCGGTGTGCCGATGACGTTCAACAGGTTGCCGCGGTGGGTTGCAGGCAGAAAGCCATTGGAGAAATTGTCCAGACCACCGGCGGGTATGTGGCCGCCATTGAGTACAAGGTAGCCGGGAAGGTTTTCGTTCTCACTGCCCAGCCCGTAGGTCGCCCATGCGCCCATGCTCGGCCTGCCCTGCAGGCCTAATCCGCTGTGCATGTAGTAACAGGCGGTGGCGTGCTCTGGGAAATTGGAGGTCATTGACCTAATGATTGCCAGCTCGTCGGCCAGTTCGGCCATGTGGGGAAATAATTCACTGATCCAGGCTTCGCATTGTCCGCGTTGCTTGAAGGCCCAGGGTGATTTCATCACCTTTCCTACATTTCCAAACTGAGTGGCCTCAATCTTACCGATGACCTTACGCGGATCCTTCCCGTGATGCTTGGCCAGCATCGGTTTGTAATCGAAGGAGTCGACTTGGGAAACCCCGCCCTCCATGAACAGGAAGATCACATTCTTTGCACGCGGCCGGTAATGTGGAATCACCGGCGCTCCATACAAGCCTGCCAGCGCCAAGCTTCCGAAGCCGAGCGAAGCCTTCTGCAGGAAATTGCGCCGACTAATAAAGGGATGCTTCATTTCAGGTAGATAAAATCAGTCATGCTGTAAAAAGAATGGCAAAGATCGCGCCAGGCCTCATGACTATTGGGGTCGTCCCCATACAATTCGGTAAAAGCAGTGAGGGCCTCAAGGCAGGACGCCAATTCACCATCACTTGGCGGCCGGGCAAAGGCCTCGGCATACATTTTCCGGATGCGTTCGGGCGCAGAATCCTGTTCTCCTATTATCCGTCTAGCCCAGATACCACTCTGCCCATACAAAAAGCGGTCATTCATCAAGGCCAGAGATTGACCGGCAACGTTGGTGACATCTCGTTTGCCCATGGTGGTGAAGGGCCCAGGGAAATCGAAAGTAAGCATGAGGGTCGGTATGAAATTGCGCCGCAGCGCAGTATAAATGGATCTTCGACCGGCGCCGTCCAGAGGCCCACTCTTTTTGGGGCTGCCGCGGCCGACGACAAATTCGGTCAGGTGAACCGGGATTGGCTTGCCTCCTACTGTTCGGTCTAGTTGGCCCGAAATGACAAGCGCCGAGTCGCGAATCGCTTCCGCTTCGAGTCGTCGTAAAGGCATGCGGTGTAACCATCGATTGTTCGGATCCTTTTCCGCATAAACCGGATCGGCCGCAGTGCTCGACATCCCGAAGGTTTTGGTCAGCACAATTCGTTCAATGAAAGATTTGAGCGAGTGCGAGTGGTTCTTTTCGAATTCGACAGCCAGGTAATCGAGCAGCTCAGGATGACTTGGTCGCTGGCCCAGCCAGCCGAAGTTGTCCGGTGTGGACACTATCCCGCGACCGAAGAGCTGATGCCAGATTCGGTTGACCATGACCCGTGAGGTCAACGGATGATCCTTTGCGGTGAGCTGCCGGGCGAGCTCCAGACGTCCGGGGCTTCGGTTTTGCAACGGGGCCATAGCAAGAAGTTCAGGTAGATTTCGTCCGACGCGTTCCCCGGGTGATTGGGGACTGCCTCGCTCGAGGATGTGCTCATCCACCCCGGTGCCTCCCCACGAGCTGACCGCCAGCCGTGATTCCCATCGTGCTTCTTTAGCCAGGCCATTGAGGGCTGATTGCCAGGACTTTAATAACTCGTCTGGGAGATTCACTTTTCCAAGTTTGAGCAACCACGCTATATGGGGCACGTGCCGGGCTTCCAGCCTGCCATCATCCAGATTATCGAGCGCCTGGTGTAATTCTTTTCGGTCCACCGACTTCTTCTCTCCCGGATCCTGCTTCGGGGTTCCCCCATCAATGACTTGAAGGAGCTCGAAAGGCGCATCGCCAACCGGAGAAATTTCGAAGTGAACGCGCTGACCAACATAACGCTTGAGATTGTGTCCGATCCACTGTGGTGCGTCGCCTTTTGCCTCCACCGTTTTGGCCAGGGTTCCGTGCAGGGGGCCGGCAGAAAGAGCTTGGCTGACCGCGGCATACACCGTCGCCTTTCCTCTAATTAGGTAGTAAACTTGACCCGAGTCTAGGGTGATAGTCGGAGTACGAATGGTTCTACCTGCTCGCGACAAGCCGCTCAACAATCCTCCAGGATCGTTTTCACTATCGATGTTTTTGAGGCGGTTCCAAAAGGCATCACGAATTGCGCCTCCGTTGCGGGACAGTGCGAGTGGTTGATGGCCCGGGATAAGCATCAACTGGCCCGGCAGAGCCGGTGCCCGCCCAAAGGTTGGCCCGTCCACCAGCCAGGGTGTATGACCCTGGGTATAGTCAGCCACCATTTGATGCTTCCCTTCCACGGTATAAATGGGCGACGCCACAAGCTTAGGCCTAACAAGTGCGGCCTGTTCATTGAGTTTCTTCAGGTTCGCACCCGGGGAAAAATGCCAGGCACTGGCAAGGGAAACTCTTTCGTTCCCCAAATGCAGGACGAGCTGCTCTGGCTTGCCAGCGATGCCCCCGGGCCAGCCATGGTCCATGACACGGACGGCAATCGTGTTCTTGCCCGCTTTCAATAGACCCGCGGGAACGGGATACTTCCGTACTGTGTAATGGTGGCCGGGATTCTCGTAGC
>CAJWKQ010000196.1 GCA_913041895.1 uncultured Verrucomicrobiales bacterium | reverse complement strand
AAATTCATATGTTGACCAACAATTCCAAGGTTAACCCTCTGAACTTCTCTGAATCTGGATGGTGAGGTAGGATTTCCATAGCAACGAAAGAATCTAAATCAATCATGGAGCCTAGAAGAACGTTGAGATTAAACATGCTGTTTCTGGCAGTTGTTATTGGAATCCTGCTGAACCCAAGCAAATCAGATGCTTGCTCTATTCTTTACTATAAAAACATAGCGACAGGTGAAATTTATGCAGTCAACTCTGAAGACTTTTTTTTGGATGTTGATGCTTACATTCAAATTGAACCCAAATCCAAAAAGAATTTTGCTCGATTGTGGTATGGATGGGACAACTTCGCACAAGGTGGAATCAACGAGAAAGGACTGTTCTTTGATGCTGCCGTAACGCCAGAACAAAAAAAAATCAAAGGGTACTCAAACCCTGAAAGCAATTTGGGCGATAAGATTTTAGCTCACAGCTCATCAGTTAAAGAAGCATTGAAGGTTTTAGAAAATGAAAAAATAGCATTGAATAAAAGTCATATGTTGTTTGGAGACAAAACAGGTCAAGCTGTTGTTGTAGAGTGGATTAAAGGAGAAAGAAAGTTGCATTGGATAATAGGCAACAAACTGATTGTAACGAATTTCCTTTTGTTCGATCCAAAAGCAGGAAATTACCCATGCTTTAGATATAAAAGTATAAGTGACAGAATCAACCAATTGGAAACCAGCGGGGAGGAAATCACCCTTTTGAAGATTGGGAATACTTTTGGGCAAGCGGTTCAGCCAGCGAGGAAACACGAAAACAATCGATTCGGAGGGACTGTATACACATCGTTCATAAACATTACCGACAATAAGTTTTTTCTCTCCTACAAGTTGAGTAACAAAAACGTGATCAAGCTTGATCTCACAGAGGAATTTGCAAAGTCAAAACGACAAAAAATAAACCTAAGGGAAATTTCCGATTAATTCCAACCATTCCCACCCGATCGTCTCAGGCAACTCATCAATCACGATGAGCCCCAAGTCTCCCGGGAGATCTCACAACTCTCGGCACAGATTACACAGTTGTCTCCACGACTAATAAAATGCATCATTAACAAAACGGGCAAGGTCATTGACTCTCAGAACGAAGTAGGCGGGTGGGATAACCATCCATCGGTTTCACGCCCGATTGGCTTTGATGTCGATCAAGATGGTATGTCTGATGCTTGGGAACGTAAAATGGACCTTAACCCCGATGATCCGGCCGATGGCAACAAAGATCACAACAACGATGGCTTCACTAATCTTGAGCAATACATAAATAGCCAAACACATCAGTGAAACGAGTTTTCATAGTCCTATCATTTTGCGTCGTTACAGCAACGCTGTTGAAGGCAGCTCCGTTTTCTGAGAAAACTGAAATGTTTCTGAAGCACCATTGTTTTGATTGCCACGGGAATGGTGCAGCTAAGGGTGGGTTGGATTTGGAAAAGCTGGAACGCGATCTAGCCAATGAGGCAACTTTCGCGAAGTGGGAACTTATCTTTGACCGAGTAAATAAGGATGAGATGCCGCCAGCCAAGGTTAAGGACCGGCCTGTGGCAAAAGAGCTAGCGGACTTCCACGCGTCGCTCGAGCCGCAGCTGATAAAGGCGCATGCAAAAGCGAAAGAAACGGTACTAAGGCGACTCAATCGGCGCGAATATGAGAACACCATGAACGATCTCTTTGGCACCTCATTGGAATTGGAAGGTATGCTACCAGAAGATGGTCGTTCACATGAGTTCGATAATATCGGGCATGCATTGGGCATTTCGATGCAGCACATGCAAATGTATCTGAAGGTGGCCGGAGTAGTGCTCGATGAAGCTATTGCCAAGACGACCCAGGCACCCAAGCCCCAGAAGATCGTGGGTCGTTACACTGACGACAAGGGCGTAAAAAAATTCGTTGGCGACCAGTGGCTGAAGCTCAAGGATGATTCCATCGTGCGATTTGCGCGTACGGGTTATCCTACCGGCATGATTCGTTCGGCGCGTACAAGGCAGGAGGGCTTTTACCGGATTAAGGTGCATGGATTTGCCTATCAATCTGATAAACCGATCACATTTTCTGTGGGCCTCACCACCTTTCAGCGAGGTATGCCGAAACCGGTGCTCGACTACTTTTCTTTCCCACCCGGCGGACCAAACAAAATGCACACGGTTGAACTGACCGCAAAGATCGGTGCGAACTATATGATTAGTATTGAGCCTTACGGCATCGTTGATCCGGGCCTAGGTATTCGGCGCAGGGAGAAAACTCCCATAACTACCGTGAAAACGCCCGGGCTGGGAATTCACTCGGTGGAGATGGAGGGTCCGTTGGTCAGCGAATTTCCCTCAGCAGGCCATAAGCTACTTTTAGCCGGTATTAAGCGAATAGAGATTCCACCACGCAACCCACACGACCGTGAAAAGAAGGGGTATAAGCCACAGTTTGAAATCAAATCGGCTGATGAAAAAACCGATGTCGAACAGGCACTCGGCCGATTAGCCAACGCCGCCTTTCGCCGTCCGGTAGGCGCCCATGAGATCGTGCCCTATGTGAAACTCTTTGGAGCTGAACGCGCCAAAGGCGAGATGTTTGAGCCCGCATTGCGGACGGCAGCTACAGCGGTATTGAGTTCACCTCATTTTATTTTCCTACGTGAATCGGCCGGATCCCTTGATGACTACGCACTCGCTAGTCGACTCTCCTATTTTCTTACACGCACTGCACCCGATGATGAGTTACTGGCGCTTGCCCGTGAAGGTAAACTGCGCGCCAATCTCCGTGCGCAAACCGAACGGTTACTTAAAGATAAACGTTTCAAACGTTTCATCACGGATTTCACTGAGGCTTGGCTGAATCTTCGTGACATGGATTTTACTATACCCGACGGCACACTTTATCCGGAGTACGAACCATACCTACGTTTTTCCATGCCGCTTGAGACGGAAGCGTTCTTACGCGAATTAATGGCCAGTAATTATCCTGTTGCCAATATCGTGAAGAGCGATTTTGCCATGATCAATGACCGCATGGCCGAGCACTATGGCATCGATGGCGTAACCGGATCCCATTTTCGTAAGGTAAAACTCCCTGCGAATAGCTGGCGTGGCGGTTTTCTTAGCCAAGGCAGTGTAATGAAGGTGTCGGCCAATGGCTCGGCTACTTCGCCCGTGGTCCGCGGGGTATATGTCATGGAGCGCATCCTTGGCATCACCCCCACACCACCGCCTCCGAATATCCCCGGTGTGGAACCTGATATCCGAGGTGCATCATCCTTGCGGGAGCTTTTGGATAAACACCGCAATGTTGCCAGCTGCGCTTCCTGTCATAACCATATCGATCCACTTGGATTCGCCTTGGAAAGTTTCGACGTTACCGGCATGCACCGCAATCGGTTCCGCAGTAAAGGCGGCGATAAGGTGAACGCCATCGTACGCGGCCGCAAGGTGGTATACCGCCTTGGGCCTGAAGTGGATAGTTCTGGCAAGTTTCTCGATGGTACACGCTATCAAGATTTCCGAGCTTACCGTGATTACCTTGCTAAGCACGACGACCGCCTCGCTCGAGCATTCGCCGGCAAGCTACTCACCTTTGCTACCGGCCGCGAGCTGGGCTTTTCCGATCGCGACGAGCTCGACCGTATCGTCGCCGACACGGCCCAAAACAATTATCGCATTCGCGACCTACTTCATCGTATTATTCAATCTGAGATTTTTCTCAACAAGTGAATATGAGCCATATCGCTATAAAACATTCACTAAACCGCCGGGCTTTCCTCAAGGGCACCGGCGCCACTGTAACCCTGCCGTTCCTGAGCGCTATGACGCCAGCCTTTGCCGCGGGGCCGGTTGCGCCCAAGCGATTTGTGGCGATGAATGGAGGACTCGGTTTCCATGCGCCCCACTTTATTCCCACTGAAACCGGCGCGAACTACAAGATGCCCCTTTACCTGCAAAAGCTCGAGAAGCATCGGAAAGATTTCACGGTCTTCTCAGGTCTGTCACATCCCAATTCCAATGGTAATAGTGGCCACGCCAGCGAATTGACCTGGCTTACGAGCACACCGCGCCCCGGCTTGGCAGGCTTCAAGAATACCATCTCGCTCGACCAGCTGATGGCCAAGCACATCGGTGCGGCTACGCGGTTTCCTTCGCTTACCGTTGGTGCACGCGGCCAGTCGCTATCATGGACCGCCAATGGCGTACAGATTCCCGCGCAGACGCATCCTGCCAAAATATTTCGCCAGCTCTTTGTAAACGGCACTGAGAAGGAGGTGACTGAGGAAATTAAAGACCTTGAACGCGGTCGTAGTATTCTGGACACGGTGCTTAGTGATGCCAAGACGCTTAACCTCACCCTTGGCGCACGCGATCGCGAGAAGCTTGATGAATACTTTACTTCGGTCCGCGAATTGGAAATCCGTTTGCAGCAAAATAAACAGTGGGCCAATCGTCCCAAGCCCAAGGTCAACTATAAGGAGCCACAGGACGTTGCTGACCGCAACGACATCCTTGCCAAGCAACGCCTGATGTACGATCTCATCCTGCTGGCGTTACAGACTGATTCGACGCGTGTGATCGCTTTCTCCATCGGCGGCATGAATGCCGTGCCTAGCAATATTCCCGGCGTACGCACCGACTGGCACATGCTCTCCCACCACGGACGCGACGAGGACAAAATCGGGGAATTGGCCCGCATCGAAGCTGCTGAGTTTGAAGTATTTGGCGAATTCCTCACCAAGTTAAAGAAGGTAAAGGAGGGTGGCGGTCATTTGCTTGACCACACCGCCATACTGTTCGGCTCCAATCTCGGCAATGCCTCTTCACACAGTTGGCGCAACCTGCCCATTTTGCTCGCTGGCGGGGGCTATAAACACGGCCACCACGTCGCCCACGATCCGAACAATAATACTCCCTTTGCCAACCTATTCGTTCCGCTTGCCCAACGCATGGGTGTGGAAACCGAAAAGTTCGGCAGCAGTACCGCCAGCACCATCCACGGGCTGGTCAGTTAGCGTTCCGGCTTTCCGGAAACGAATTTTGCCGATAGGGTTCGGGCGATGCGATTCCTGATTCCTGCACTGATCGGATTATTGTTTGCCGAAGCCCGGGCTGAGTCCCCGAAGGAAACCGATTTCGTGCCACTCTTCAATGGAACTGATCTCAAAGGTTGGGTAGGGAAAACAGAAGGTTATCAGGCCAAGGACGGCGTGTTGATGGCGCTGCCTCGGAAAAGCAAAGAAGCCAAAATCTACACAGCTAAGGAATACGACAACTTCATTTTTCAATTTGAATTCAAGTTGACGCCTGGCGCCAATAACGGCGTGGGCATTCGGGCTCCCTTGACGGGCAATCCTTCCAAGAACGCTTTTGAGATTCAAATCCTTGATGACAGCGCAAAGAAATATGCCAAGATCAAGCCCACCCAATTCCATGGATCGATTTATAAACGTGCAGCGGCCAAACGTGGTCATCTCAAGCCAGTGGGCCAATGGAACCGGCAGGAAATCCGTGCTGAGAAAAATTTAATCACAGTCATCCTTAATGGCGTGAAAATTGTGGATCAGGCAGATGTCGCGCGTTACAAGAAGCCTTCCAAGGGTCATATTTGTTTTCTGGGGCATGGTTCCCAAGTAGAATTTCGTAACATACGGATAAAGGACTTGAGTCCTCCCAATAAATAGAAACGTAGGGCTAAACATGAAACACATTGAAAAAAGAACCCGCCGCGACTTTATAGCTGCTACTTCCTTTACGATTGGTGCTCCCTTTATCAGTCGTCTCTCGTGGGCAGCAGGATCTCCATTACAGAAACTTCAATATGCGGCAATTGGGGTTGGCGGCCGAGGTGCGGCTGATATCAATTCAATGTCCGGGCACAAGAAGGTCCAAATGGTTGCTGCGGCCGATGTGGATTCTCGTGTATGCAAGAAGCTGGCGGCAAAAGATGCAGGCGTGAAAACCTTTTCAGATTGGCGCGAAATGTTCCAGACCATGGGTAAGGGTATCGATATTGTCAGTGTATCCACCCCGGACCACATGCATGGAATTATGGCGATGAGTGCCATGAATCTGGGTAAGCATGTGTACGTCCAGAAACCTTTGGCGCAAACCGTTGGTGAATGCCGGGCCATGCGCGAAGCTGCCCATCAAAACAAGGTGATTGCCCAGATGGGCACACAAGGGGCTTCAAGTTTCAATG
>CAJWKQ010000195.1 GCA_913041895.1 uncultured Verrucomicrobiales bacterium | reverse complement strand
TATGATACTCCCGATATCGGTGACCGCAACCGAAGCACACTCAGAGGGATTGCCGCCAACTACATGGGCGTTAGTGAGGATGCCAGCATTATGATTAATAGCAGAATGAATGAAGGTTTTGCACTCTTGGCCTCATTGGATGACAAGAAAAAGGAAAAGGAAAATCGGGACAGAGGCTTGCGCACCGTCAGCTATTACCTCGGTAAACTGGGTGAAGGTAAAAATGTTGCACCTGAAACCCTGCAGGCCCGGCAAAATTACCTGTCCTCCTTGCGTGCTCAAACTCAGGACAAGGAAGCACTTGCCTGGATGGACAACACCCAAAAACAACTTCAGGCCATGGGCGACCCCGAAAAAGCCAAGAAAATGGATGGCCGATTTGATGCCCGGCGCAAAGTAGATGATCAACGGCGCGATAATAACCGTCGCCGGTAGTTCCATTTATCTATCTAACGCCCGCAAGAAGAGCCTCAACTTCATTCTGTTCAACCTCCTGTGAGGATGTTTTGATTCTGCGCAGTGAAGAACCCCATCATTGTCGCACTGGATGTTCCTGAGACAAGCGCTGCACTCACGCTAGCCAAAGCAGTTGCCCCTGCAGTGGGCGCTTTTAAAATCGGCAAGGAACTCTTTGTCTCTGCGGGCCCGGACATCGTCAAACGCGTGCGAGACACGGGTGCGGCAGTGTTTCTGGACCTCAAATTTCATGATATACCCAATACCGTAGCCAAAGCGGTCGTCAGTGCCACACGACTGGACGTCCAGATGTTAACGGTTCACACATCTGGTGGGAGCACGATGCTTGAGCGTGCCTTGGAGGGGGCAAATGGAGCGGCTGAACAAACAGGCTATGAAGCACCATTGATCCTTGGAGTCACGGTTCTAACCAGCATGGATGAGAGTGACCTTAATGAAGTAAGTGTAAATAAAACTCCTGAAAGCCAGGTCATCCACTTGGCCCAGATGGCGACTGGAGCTGGCCTCAAGGGCTTGGTGTGTTCACCAAAGGAAATTGCACCCTTACGTGAAGTATTACCAGCTGAAGTAAAACTGGTCACCCCGGGTATCCGCCCTGAGGGCAGTGAAACGGGCGACCAGAAACGGGTCATGAGCCCGACTGAAGCAGTTCAAGCGGGCGCAGACTGGCTGGTAATTGGCCGACCGATTTACGCAGCAGATAATCCGCGTGAGGCAGCCGAAGCTATATTGGATAGTTTAAATTAATTCCGATCTTTTGAATGGGTCCAAGTGCCCATAAGCCAGTCCCACAATGGAGAGCTAACTCCGAAGTTACCATTATTCTCCACCTTATGATGGTTCAGATGGTGGTTACGTAAAAAACGCCCCAACCGCGTCCTCGGTTTACAATGGTGAATGGCCAAATGTAACCCTTCATAAAAAAGGTACCCCAAAATAAAAAAACCCATGAAGACCGCTAGAGCATAAATCGGTAACACCAGAAAAAAGATGCCGCCTAAAACTATAAGAATAATGGCCGCATTAACTGGCGGCACCAGCGCCGAAGCAAGATGATCCGGTTGGTCATGATGCTTGCCATGGGTGCTGCGAGCCAAGCGCTCTAGTGTTCCCCCAATCTGGAAAGGATGAAAAAGCCAACGGTGAAGAATATATTCCAATAGGCTCCACGATAACAGGGCCGGCAAAGCCAGAAGAAAAACCTGCTCCAAACTTAGCTCCCAACGGCTAATCCCCCATCCAATGATCCCAAGCGCCAAGGGGAACCAAAACAAGAAAGGCATGGCAGGATGCACCCAACCCAACCAACACCACCGTGAGAATTCAGCCTTCATACTCGGAAACATTTCACTTTTCTCAGTCTAATTTCCTCTTTGAAAAACTTTGATTTCTGGATCACCTTATAGCCCTTGATTAACTCACCTGCACGTATTACTACATCTGAAATTGTTAATGAAGGAGTATGCAGCAGTCATCGAATCAAATCCATTTTTATTCTTTAGATAAGTAATCTGAGTATATAATTTCAGGTCAATTCCATTAACGCCCATGGCTGAGCAACGCACCAATATCCTGATTTACCGGCCTGATGGCACCCTAGTCGCCCAATATCTTCTCGGTGATGGAGAGCATTTAATCGGTCGGAAGATTAATTGCCCAATTTATTTGGATAGCGAACATATCTCGTCTAATCACGCCAAACTGCACCTTTCTGCAGATGGTATTTATATTGAGGATCTTAACAGCACGACCGGCACGTTCATTGATGGGGTCCCCATTCGTGGAAGTAAGCTGCGTATCAAGACAGGCCAAGTACTGCAGGCAGGAGATCTGACCTTTGATTTGAAGCCCGAAAGTGAAAAAAACATTGGCCCGGGCAGTCAGCTAGGTGACAAAAGATATACCCTAATCCGTTTAATTGGCAAAGGTGGCATGGGTGAAGTTTGGCTAGCCAAGGATGAACAGTTAGAAGAAGAGGTAGCTCTAAAGAAACTGCCACCTGAGTTTGCTTCCGATGCTTCGGCTCTGGCAGATATGAGACGCGAGGTCCAGAAAAGCCGTATCCTGAGTCACCCCAATATTATCCGCATTCATGATCTTTACATTAAAGCTGGGGAGGATCCATTCATTACACTGGAGTACGTTGATGGACGGGACCTCACACACATTGTAGCGGCCAAAACCAACAGGGTTTTTGGATGGGAAGAGATCAGGCCATTAGTCCTGCAACTTTGTAACGCACTCGGATTTGCTCATCACCAAAAAGTAGTACACCGTGACCTCAAACCGGCTAACTTGATGATCAACCGCACCAGTCAGATGAAATTATCTGATTTTGGCATAGCCGCTTCAGTAGCAGACGCCTCCCGTCGTTCTTCAGTCGAAGGCTTTATTAGCGGCACTTCCCTTTATATGAGCCCACAACAAATGGAAGGGGAAGCGCCGCAAATTAGTGATGATATTTACGCCTTTGGAGCAACCCTGTACGAGCTCTTGACCAGCCGCCCGCCTTTTTACACGGGCAACGTGGAGCATCAAGTCCTGCAAGTTACACCCAAGCCAATACAAACTCGGCTTCAAGAATTCGGCATCCCCAATGAAATTCCTGATTACGCTGAAAAACTGGTGATGGCTTGCCTCTCCAAGGATCCGAAAGGACGCCCACAGGATATGGGCGCCATTAGAGACTGGATTCAAACCGAGGGAGCCGTAAAAGGAGCTTTACCCAAAGTCTCAACCAAAACAGTGAAACGCTCCAGTATTATTGGAGCATTACCAGAGTCTAAACTTTCCCCAGCAAGAAGAGCGGTTAAGTTCATGTTTTTGGCTGCCTTTATCGCAGTTGCAATAGGGCTAGGCATCCTAGTAAAAAACCAGATAAAAGAACTGAGCAATCCTGAGGGCTATATTGCACCAAGTGCTACTTCTACTATTGTCACCAATATGGTGACCAACGTAGTGGGCAGTGTTGTAACTAACATAGTAACCAATACTGTTGAGGTTCCCCTTATTATAACCAATGTGCCTACAGAATCCTCTGTCACTAATCCGGTTACTCCTCCAGCCCAACCGACTATACCGCCCAAGTGATTTGAACCGTAAACTGTCTCAATAGCCTCCTACGATCCTAAATTCGGTTTTTATGTTGTGGATCGAGGTGCTGATCATGGAATTAAGACCGGAAATGAATTCTTAGTATTTCGCACAGGTAAGCTCGTCGGTAAAATCCGAATCAAGGAGGTTCAGGCTGCCGTTTCAATTGCCGAACCAATAAAAGAACTAACTCTCAATCCACTCCAGCCGGGTGATAAGCTTCAAAAATAAATCGAGCTCGATCTCAATTGAATAAACTCCAAGTTAAAACCGAGGCGTTGACTAATACTACCACACCTGCACTGAATCTGCCTCAAAGATTTCCTCAAGTAACACACTGTAATCACCTTCAGGATCAACCTGTGTTAGGTCTACCACGCGCGTTTCATGCCCTGCCGCTTCCTGCGCAGCAATCACACTATTGGCCAGTTCATCGCCTTCCCTGGTTGTCATATGAAAGATTCTGGCCATTTTTTATAAACGCATCACGCTATCAAACTCTGCACTCATAGCCATAAACTGATCTTCTTTAAGGCTGTGATTCATTACTTCATCGACCTTAACTATCTCCATCGCTTCAGCATCAGGCATCACCGAAACTTTCCCTCCCTTACCTCGAATCATTCCAATAAATTGCCCGAATATTTTTCCATCGGGAAGATCAGCAGCCCCTTGCGCCACCGCGCGTGCAGCAGGACCACGTAAAACCACATGAAGCTCCACTTGCTTCCACACGCTTACTCCGCCAGCGATGCGCACCGCCTCACCCACACGCGAGCTGGTACGTGGATCCGAATCAATCACGATAAGAATACGCGATTTCGGACCCTGAAAGGCAGTTGGGGCAGGTTGTTCTTCCATTAGTTGAAACTCACAAGACGATCAGAAGTCGCCATCATGTCACTGAGCATGGTGAGACCGCCATAAAGCGCATCGTCGTTCTGAGGTATCTGTCGACGCTGAGCAGCAAAGGAACAGGCGAAAAGCCGCAATCCATAGCCCTTTAATGTTTGCACACGTTGGTCGGCCACTCCCCGGACCGCTTCATCCAGACAAAAAAGATAGACTTCATCATGCGCATTAAGGGCAGCGGCAGCTAGTTGCAAACCGTGATTAAAATTCGGATGATCAGGAGCAACAGACAGGAGAATACCTAATTTACGGGACCTCTGGTCCATCGGGCGAGACTAGGCAAGCAGCCCAGCTGAGTCGAGACTGCCTTTAATTAATGGTCACGCCCGTTTTCCACAAGGGCATCAAATCCGGGTCCGTAGCCGCCATTTTACTCACGCGCTTTGAATCCCCAACCTTAAGCGCCCGCTCAAGCCATTCCCTGGCCGCATCCAAATCTCCACTCTGGCACTTGTAACAGGCCAAATTATAGGGAATGGCCTCATCATGTGGAAACCGTTTAAACACCGGCGCCAACGCATCATAGGCTTCTTGATAGCGCTGCATATAAAAGAGGCCATTGCCATGGTTGATCCAGCCCTGTGGCATTTCCGGATTGGATTCAATCATCTTGAGACTGATGACAAGACAGGTCTCCCAATCTTCCATGCGGTTGTGAATGTGCCAGCGTACCTGCAGCACATCGAAATACTCACGGCAATTTTCAGAGACCAAATCCAGCTCAGCCAAAGCCGACTGGAAATCGCCTAATTCCAACCACCCCTCTGCTCCAGATACATAATGAGTATCCGGTACGTCCAATTTCCCCATCTTCATATTTGCCCAAAAATGCGAGAACACAGCTTACCCCAAAAGGTGGATGTTTGGTGTGCCCTCCCTGGTCAGTTCGTGCGGCTCCCTCGCAACGCCTGTACTCATAGCAGGACCATTGCCAAAACCCAAGATTGGGTTATTCACCGGGTTTTTTCTTAAAACACCAAGATTGTGCGAAATTGAGGGAAGCTATTTGCCGCACAGCCGAATTAAATGTGCCTCGTCGATGACTTCGATGGACAATTTTTCCGCCTTGGCCAATTTACTCCCCGCATCCTCACCTGCCACTAGGTAATCGGTTTTCTTGCTTACACTACCCACTACCTTGCCTCCAGCCGCTTCAATCTTTGCGGCTGCCTCCTCACGTTTTAGATTAGGTAGGGTTCCCGTAAGAACCAATGATTTACCCGACAGTGGGCCGTCTTTTGACGATTCCTGATAGAGCGCTGACTGAAAATTTAATCCTGACTTTCTTAATACCTCGATAAGCTTTCGGTTTTGCGAATCGCCAAACCAATGATGCACACTTTTTGCAATGACTTCCCCCACATCATCAATGGCCACTAACTGATCCTCTGTAGCATCCATTAGTTGATCCATGTCTGTAAAACGTCGGCACAAGGATTTTGCCACGCCGGCTCCGACATGAAGAATACCTAGGCCAAATACCAGACGCCAAAGGTCACGTTCCTTGCTTGTCTCAAGACCCTCGATAAAATTCTGCGCGGACTTTTCTGCCATCCGTTCCAAACTCGCCACTTCCTCTACTGTCAACTTGTAGAGCTCCCCCACATTATCTACCAAGCCCCGATCCACAAGTTGCCTTACCAAAACCTCTCCACCTCCCTCTATATCCATCGCACCACGAGCACAAAAATGCTCCAGCCGGCCTCTTATTTGCGCGGGGCAGTCGGGATTTGCACATCGCCAAACAACGTCTCC
>CAJWKQ010000194.1 GCA_913041895.1 uncultured Verrucomicrobiales bacterium | reverse complement strand
TTCTCCATGGAATACCACTCAACTGGAATGTAACCCGCATCGTAAATAGATTTAGCGACTAGTTTATCATCTGGCTCTTGCCCCGGTTTGAGGGCTAAGGTTAGTAATTGAGTTTTCACGTCCATATCCAAACCACTTTTGTAACGTTTGGTATCAACGAATTTTAATCTTTTCAGCTTCACACGGATGCCGATCGCGCAAGACTTTCACGTCATCCCTTTTACATAAATAAGTACGGCCTGTTTAAGACCGTCCAACTTTTCAACCGCAGCTGTATTTCTAGCCTCCTGCTTGATATCCGGCGGATCTCCCGGAGCCGGCTGTCCTGAAACGACATTCACCAGCAATAGAGCCAACACTCCAAACCCCCATCTTGTAATTGTTTCTTTAATCTTCATATAAGTTTAATTTCCTATTTTCTTATTACACACATCGCCTAAGGCGTACTCAAATCACGAGCTTGATTTAGCTCGCATAACAGCGAAAACCGGAACCGACTGAAGGTTCCCTTATAGAAGAATAATAGAAGGAGAACGCCCGGGAAGAGCGTTACGAACATTAAAATGCCAGCTAGCCAGATCTGGCGGAGCTCTTCCCAAGCCGAATCCCATTAATTTAATTGGATTACTCGGCTCTTTGAAGGTCAGTTTCTCCCAGACCAAAATGGAGTGAAAATCAGCAACAAAAAAATCGGAGGTGAAAGCAAGAATGTCTCCAGATTCTAGCGGGCACATACCACAGTTTCCGAAAGGATCATGCTGATGTTGGTGTTCATCAGTTTCACCGCAACATCCACCTGATTCAGTGATCGGCATAACCGCATTAATAAGGCAGTGATTGGTTGCCGGTAACCAAGCCAACAGTACCGCTATTGCTGCTATGTATTGGGCGAACTTCACGGCCTTGAACCTACCCCAACAATAATTTTTTGTCCAGTTGATGAGAAGCTTTGCCAATCAAATGCACTGACTAAACTATAATATCTTTAATGATATGCCCGAAATCAGCTTCCAGCCGCTTGTGCCCCGGCACTTCCATACGTTCAGCTTCTAGGCCCAATTGGTGCAGGAGTGTAGCATGAACGTCTGTAACGTAGTGTGGGTTTTCCTCGGTGTGAAAACCTATTTCATCAGTCGTACCGTGAGTAACTCCACCTCGAATACCTCCACCTGCCAACCAAACACTAAATCCATAAGGGTGATGATCGCGGCCATTGCTTCCCTGCGAACCAGGTGTACGCCCAAATTCAGTAGCAAAAACCACCAGTGTTTCATCAAGTAAACCGCGCGACTTTAAATCTTTCAATAAACCCGCAATGGGCCGATCAACCTGCATGGCCAATTCTGAATGCTTAGCCTTGAGATTGGAATGTTGATCCCAGGCTCCTGCAGCACCACTACCATGCATGATCTGAATAAAGCGAACTCCCTGCTCTACAAAACGCCTGGCAGATAGAAGCTGCTGACCAAAAGTACGTGTTTCTTTTTGATTAAAACCATAGAGCTTCTTGGTGGCCTCAGACTCCTTATCGAAGTTAACTACATTAGGAACAGAAGTTTGCATACGGTATGCCAACTCATAGGCCTTGATGCGTGCCTCAAGTCGGCTATCTCCTGGATACTGCTCCAAGCTCATCTGGTTAAGGCGATTAACCAAACCAAACCCCAACTTTTGCTCTTCTTCAGAAATCTTATCTGCGGGTGGCTGGGCGTAATCCAACGGATTCTTTGGGTCAATCTTAAGCTTCACCTCATCATAAGCAGGCCCCAAATAGTGGCCGTCACTACGGTCAAAGTAACGCGGCCCCATCCCGATGAATTGCGGCAGGTTTTCGTTCAACGTACCGAGACCCCAGTTTACCCACGCACCGATGGTTGGCACACGCGGATCAAGCATATGCCGGCCAGAATGAAACTGAACTTGCGCACCATGATTGTCGTCAGTAGTCCACATTGACCGAACCACCGCAATATCATCAATACAGCCACCGATATGCGGAAACCAATCACTTACTCCAATCCCGCTTTGCCCATACCGTTTATAACCCACCTGCAATGGATACAATTTATTGCGCTGCTGTCCATTAGCATCGTTCACAACAACAACCCTTACCTTCTTCAAGCGGTCGCGATCCTGCACGTATTTGAACCGTGTTTCGCCAATCGACTTGCCCGCCAATTTATTAAGCATTGGCTTGGGGTCAAAACTCTCCATATGACTAACCCCACCTCTCATAAAGAGCCAAATAACACTTTTTGCCTTCGGCGCAAAATGCGGAAGACCGTTTACACCGCTCTCCCCTCCTCGCAAGATCGCGGATAACGCGAGACTTCCAAAACCAAGACCGGCATTACCCAAAAACATCCTCCGATTCACATTCATAATCTAACGAATTGAAATAAAATCATTGTGATTGAGCAAGGCATGAACCAATCCCCTGCGAGCACGTTCATCAGCTTTGGTTTTCTGCACACCACGCGCAACCGATTCCAGTTCTGATAAAGTTTGCCTGCAGGCTTTCATTTCATCCTCATCAGGCGACCTCCCTAAAACAAACTGAAATACTTTCTGAATAAAATTGCCCTCCTCAAAACGCGAAGCAATTAATCCAGCCATCTCGACAGATAGCTTACTGTTATATAATGCCAATGCTTGCTGTGGAACAATGCTCTCGGTACGTCGATAACACTGTAGATGATCTGCATCATTAAACTTTTTCAAAAGATTATCCTGTTGGTCTCGAGAATGCTTGAAATAAAGACTACGCCTGCGGACTGAATCTCCCGGATCTACAGAAGGCCCCCCCATGCTAGAATCCAGCATGCCCGCCAAATGAAGCAGGCTATCGCGAACTACCTGTGACTCCATGCGGCGGGTGTTCATCCGCCAATAATAGTGATTATCTGGGTCTGCCGAAAGAGTACTAAGATCTACATCCTTGGAGGAACTTCCAAGCCGGTAAGCCCGCGAATTTACGATAAGTCTGTGTAAATATTGAAAACTCCATCCTGACTCCATGAATTCAACAGCAAGATGGTCAAGCAGCTCCCGATGCAACGGATTTTTTGCCCGAAGCCCAAAATCATCTACCGTCTCAACCAAAGGCTCGCCAAAATGCCTAAGCCAAACGTGGTTAACCGCAACACGTGCGGTCAGAGGGTTTTTATGAGAAGTTACCCATTGCGCTAAAGCAGATCGGCGGCCAGTACTGATATCCGGATAAACCGCGGGATACTGATCTTCCTTGTGCGCTGGACTTTCCAATGCCTTCTTGGTTACCCGAAGAGGCGTGTAAGACCCATTACTCTCATTTAGAGCAGTAATTTTCTTTTCCGCGTTGGCAATCTTTCTTTGAGCAGCACTTACCTTCTTACCGTCTTTCGCAAAAGCTTTCAGTTCATATTCCCCTTCCACCTTTAACGCCTCTGCTTCACGCTTAGCGGCCGAATGTGAAGCTGCATTAAAGGCAGTTTCATTTCCGCGCTTTTTCTCTGCATCAAAAATTGCCTGCAGTGCAGCCAGTCTTGATTGGGTAACAGCCAACTTGGATTGGCTTACTTCCACAGAGCTAACTGACTTCAACTCCGGAACGTTATTTTTGGATTCAACAAGTTTAACGTCCGTCGGGAGCGAACGAACATATATATCATCAAATGCCACAGTCGCGTCAAAACCGGACAACAACAACTGACCACTTGGGCCACGGTCAGGCAACGAATAGGCAATCTGAAACTTATCATTAAGCCAAACATTTACCAATCTATCACGAACCGCCAAGCGTATCGTGTAGGGTTTTCCGATTTGTATAGGTTGAGCAACGCGGCCTTCGGGCGGGTAAGTACTAGTACCATCCCGAGTGTAGGCAACGTGCAACTTTGGGCCAGGCGCGTGCGCACTGGTATAAACATAATTAGCGTATTTAAGATCGGAAGAGACGTCGAAACGAAATGTTACCGACCGGTAGACGTTGCCACCAGTATGGGTGTAGCGACAAGTCAGCTCAAAATCACGGGGTAACTTTGGTCGCAAAACTAAACGTTCTGCGCCACGCGTGGAGATAGTCTGACGGGCCGCACCATCCTTGAATTGCCAACCTTTTCCAATCACTTCCCACAGCTCCGTGTTATGTTTGCTGAAATCATCCGTCACGTTAAATTTGGTTGCTGACTTAATTGGCTTTGTTTGAACTTCGGGTTTTTCCTTGAGCGCATTGGCGGCTTTTTTTTGAGCCTCTACCAAATCCTTTTTGGAGGCGTCTACACTAGCCTTAGCCGCACTCAAATGATCTGCTTGCACATAGTCACGAACCGCTGGTGCATAGGCATAAATCGGGAGCTGAACTGGCTTTATCTCTGGAGCAAACGTAGCCAACACCGCAGGCACCCCCGGATCCAATACACGCGTCTTGTCAGGGTTCTTCGGATCACCGCGTAAATGGAGATATGTTTTGATATCGAGATGATCATCAAAAACACGAGGGAGACCATTCTTCTCAAAATCCATCACACCCGGCAACGGATCGAGCCTCACCTGATGAGGCTCAAAAATGGCGCGAAAGCGGTAATAATCCTCTTGAGTAATAGGATCATACTTGTGGTCATGACACTTGGCGCAATTAATGGTCAGACCAAAGAAAGCCTTTGCAGTATGCTCGATAGTCGAATCCAACCAAGTGGTCCGGTTAAAGAGGTAATAATTACGAGCCAGAAACCCCGTAGCCCGTAAAGCCTCAGGGTCTTCAGGAGCCAGTTCATCAGCCGCGAGCATTTCCTGAATCATACGATCATACCCCTTATCGGAATTGAGTGACTCCACAATCCAGTCACGCCAATGCCAAATGTGTTTCTGACTGTTGCGCAATTGCTTTCCCAAACCATACCAGTCGGTGTAGCGCCATATATCCATCCAATGGCGAGCCCAGCGCTCTCCATGCTGTGGATTCTTTAACAACTCATCGACGATTTCTTCCCAAGGCCGTTTATCGGCCAATTGTTCCATAGTGGGAGGTAATCCAATAAGATTAAGATAAAGTCTACGCAATAAAATGGTGCGATTGGCTTCCGGTTGGGTTTTGAGATTTAAAGCCGCACGTCGACGATCCAATATGACGTCGATTGGATTTGCTGAATTCTCAGGCAAGGTGACTTTCTTTGGAACCTGAAAGGCCCAGTGTTCTTTCGGGTCAATTTCAGCCTTTTCGTTTTCAGGTAAAGGCAAGCCAGCTGTAATCCATTCACGAATCGCAGCAATTTCATGAGCCTTCAAAGGCGCCCCTTCCGGAGGCATCCTTTCATGTTCATCACCAGAAGTTACCCTGATTAATAACTCACTTCGCTCAGGATCCCCTGGAATAACAATCGAATCCGACTTGGCCCCCTTCCTTATATTGGCCGCCGTATCAACGCGTAAACCGGCCTTCTGTTTTAACGCACCATGACAAGCATAACAGCGAGCCTTTAACACGGGTTTAATATCACGCAAGTAATCAGCTGCATGAACCATTACAATGGAGTAAACCAAGTAACAAATCGTGATGATGACCCGCCGATTCACGTTGCGCTATAGCCTACAATCCTCTTTGCATACCGCAACGCTAGTTTTTTAGTTCGTTTTAAGGTCATTCGTGCGGATTTCAAGCAACTTGTCAGTCATCTTAGCTTTGAAGTGAGTTACAGTTTTTTGGTAGGCCGGATCTTTGGCTAAGCTGGTGTATTGCTTTGGATCCTCTTTCATGTTGTAGAGTTCCATCCCGCTTTTTCCCGTTTCACCATACTGAATAAACGCCCATTTATCCTCACGTAAAAGGAAGCCTTTACGCATCGGGGCCACGGAAAAGGCAGCCTTGCGTACAGTATGCTTTGGATCATCTAACATTATGGAAATATCTTTACCCTGTAAACGTGATTGAGCAGGCAAACCACACAGGGCAGATATAGTGGGATACAGGTCGAGCAATTCAGTTAACGAATGACACACTGCCGGTTTTTTCCCGGGCACACTGATGATAAGTGGCACCTGCGAGGATTCATCCAGCAAACTAACCTTGGCCCAAAAATCGTGTTCTCCCAAATGGAACCCGTGATCGCTGGTAAAGATAACAATCGTGTTATCCGCTTTACCGGAGTTTTTCAGCGCAGCCATTACCTTACCTACCTGCGCATCCAGAAAAGCAACCGAAGCGTAATAACCGCCAACCGCTTTTTTCTGTTTCCGGATATCCATCTTCATATTCAGGCTAGTACAATAATTTATGCCTGGCTT
>CAJWKQ010000193.1 GCA_913041895.1 uncultured Verrucomicrobiales bacterium | reverse complement strand
TGGACATGCATATCTATCCGATTCATATGAATGGCGGAAGGGGTGGGATTCGAACTTACCCCCGACTTTTCCATTTGATTCCTGTCATACCGTGTTTTTTGCAATTTTCCGGTTATAAAACCTCAAATAGGTGGCCCCTCAACGTGTAGCAACGCGTGCAACGTATTGCCACATATGGTGCATTCTGTATTAACTTTGTATTAACTTTTCGCCTCCATCGTGCTATATTTCTCCTGTAGTGAATCGAAAAATTGCATCCAGTCTGATCTCCGTTCATGAGAGTAAACACCCCAAATATCAATATGAATGCTACTGTCCCTTAAAAGTCTTTGGAAGGAAAATACAGAAGGGATTCAAATTCAAGCGCCAGGCAGAGGATTACAAAGCCCAATTGCTCGACGAATTGGAAGAACAGGCCGTCCCGCTGGATGATGAGATCCGCCTGATCACAAAGCGCTTCCAGGGCAAGCTCACAGCGGCCCAGATCGAGGCAGCATTGACCAGGCAAGCCAGCTTGACGGGCGAGGGGCCAGACACTCCATTGAGCTATTTTTGTGAAGAGTTAATCGAGGCTCAACAGGATGCATTCGATCGCGGGGAAATAGGGATCGACCAGCTAAAGAACGCCAAGCGCGGCCGGAACCTGGTCAAAGAGCTCAAGGATATGGCCATCGGGGACGTTACTGAAAAGATGGTCAAAAAGTGGGTCACTAAACAAGTCAAAGCCGGGGTCGCTCACCGGACATGCAAAAACAGGCTGGAGAATCTGAGAAGGTGGATCTCAATGGCCATTACTGAAGGCCGAATGGATCGAGATCCGTTAGCTCAATATAAAATGAGCAATCCAAACAGAGGCAAGGTGACAATCCTTCGACCTAGAGAAGTGGCCAAATTGGTTTTAGCAGCGGTGCGCATCAGAACCAGATCCGGTGCGGCTCCAGCGCTGGCCTGGATCATGTTCGGTTGCTTCGCTGGCCTTCGGACTTCAGAGATCAGGCGACTGACCTGGGAGGATGTGGATTTGGACGATCGGGAAATCTGGGTTCAAAGCCGAAAAACAGCGCGGTTCGATATGGCCGAACGATTCGTCAAAATCATTGGACCGCTTTACGACTATTGCAAAGCCTTCAAAAAGAATGGGGCCACCGGGCTTGTGACGGGCCTTGAATATACATCCGAACGTAGCTTCAGCAAATACCAGAGAGCAGCCCAGGATCTAGCTGGGGTTGACGTTCCGAAAAACGCATGTCGGCATACATACGGGTCACATCATTTGCGGAAGTTTCAGGATTCCAAGCTAACGGCAATGGAGATGGGCCATAGTTCACCGCAGACAACTTTCGAGCATTATCGTCGGGCTGTTAAGGCGAACCAGGCGGACCGATTCTGGGACATTGAAAGCCCAAAGGTCGAGAAGGGCAAAAAGCTGTTGGTCACGAGGAAGCCTGGCAGGCCATGTAAAATTAACGACGGGGCAGGGGACTTAAATTTCGTCAGCGTCTAGTCCGCTGACTCTCGGTGACAATCAACTGACCGATGTGAAGGGTCTTGAGAAACTCACAAAGTTAAAAGATTTGGTTCTCAGCGATAACCCCGACCTCACCAAGGCTCAGATTGACCAACTGCAAAAGGCGTTGCCGAATTGCCTAATCGAACACAACGCAAAATAGAAAACCTTCTCTCCTCTTCATCCACCCGATCATCTCAGGTAATTAATCAATCACGGAGAGATCCAAGTCTCCCGGGAGATCTCATATCTCTCGACACAGATTCCACAGTTGATTCCACGACTAATTCTCTGAGTCACCTCTGAACTCAATTACAGGAATTCCAGGAACCCACAGAATCCAATCAGGATAGTGTGGAAAAGAGTGAAATGTGTTTTGGGAATCGAACCCACGTTTCGCCTTGTGCTTAGGATCACTTGGTGAGGAATGCCTCACTCAAAATCACCTGCTCAATTAAGTCGCGCAGACGGTGGCCAGTGTCTTGGGTCTTGCCGGTAATCGCATTCACCTGCAATCGCGCCGCCAAGCCAGACCGGCGACCGGTACCATATGCTAACAATCGATCAGCAAGATGACGCGCCACTTCATCCTGATGTTTGCCAAGAATTGCTTTTAGCTCAACAATGTCTCGAAAGGGTTTCCCTCGCCATTTACCGGAAGCATCCACTAGCCCACGCTGGCCGGGGGCGTTTTTACGCCAACCGCCGATTGGATCAAAATTTTCTAAGGCAAATCCGAGTGGATCGATTTGTCGATGGCAGGTAGCGCATGTAGCATGGTCCCGGTGGGCCGCGAGCTGTTCGCGGATGGTAGTTGTCCCCCTAATATCAGGTTCGATTGCTGGCACGTTAGCCGGGGGCGGAGGAGGAGGTTGGCCCAATAGGTTTTCCAACACCCACATGCCACGAATCACTGGCGATGTATCAATGCCGTTGGCTGAAGCAGTCAACACACTAGCCTGACCCAACAAACCACCGCGTCGCGGATCAGTAAGTCTTATAAGTTCGAATGCCCGACTATTCACCCCCTCAATTCCATATAATCGGGCGAGCGGATAATTAACAAAGGCAATATCTGAATCAATAAAATGGCTGGCGCTGAGATTTTGATCAAGCACATGACGGAAAAACCTCACCGTTTCTTCGCGGCTGTTGCGTTCAAGCTGGCCGTTATAATACCAGGCACCAAACCCGTTTTCATCCGGCGGCATAGCTCCCAGTTCGTGAAGTCCCAGCCAACGGTCTGTAAAATGCCGCACAAACGCATCTGATCGGGAATCAGCCAAAAGTCGTCGTACTTGCCCAAGAAGAATACGGCGATCGTTCAACTGGCCTGCTGCTGCTAATTTCAGCAATTCGGCATCAGGCATGGTTGCCCAGAGAAAATAGGACAGTCGGTTAGCCAGTGCGTAATCATCCAGCCGACCTTTATTCTCGTAGAGATATAAAAACTGGGGCGCAACTAGAATTGCCCGAAGGCCGTTTCTTAAAGCCACCTCACGTTCCATTCCGTTGGCCAGTGCTGTTTCCACCATGCTTACAATGGGGTCCAGTTCACCCGGAAGTAACGGACGCCGGAAGGCACGGCCGGCGAAACGTTCCAGAAAAGGCCGTGGTTCCAATTCATTCCAACTAGCATCGCCGAACAGAGCTCGATGACCTGCTGATGGCCACTCCTCCACCAAAGGGCCTTCTATTGAAATCGAATGTAACCGTACTGAAGGGCCGCGATAGATCTGGGCGAGTTCGCGGCCCATACGACGCAACCATTCTCCCTTTTCCTTGTTGGAAAGTTTCTTTTTATCCACCGACTCCCATTGATCAGGAGCAAGCGATTGCACCAGATCGAGGTTAGGATTCTCGGTGGGGCCATTGAGCCAACTCAGCTTGGGAAACCAAGTCCGATCCAGCCAAATTCCCGTTTCAAACTTCCGTCGCTCGCCGTTGCGAGGCAATGCCCATTCGCGAACCTGTATATCTTGAGGACTCTCTCGAGTGGGCAATCCCGCCCCCCAAGGCGCTAAGGTTACCGCCAAAGTCGGGACCTCGTCGGTATTATGTACTACCCCCTTTAGCCAAGGTCGTCCAATGTTATATGAAGCAACCACCTGCAGTCTGTATCGGCCTCCGACCGATGCGCCTTCCCATGCATGGACGCGCGGTCCATTTTCATGAGGGGTCACCTTGCCGGAGGGGATCACGGCAAAACCTCCTTTTGTGCCATGGGCACGAGCAAAAAGAGCGAGGTACTCTTGTGAGTTGACTGACCAGTGATGACGGGTCAAGGCAGTTTGCTTAAAATGCGGTGCAGGCGGCGTAGCAGCCAAACGCTGCAAACGCGGGCGTGGTCCGAACTGAATTGCTCTATCCAGAGCTTCAGTCGCTACGGCCAGTTGTTGGCGCAGCAGGAAATCAGAAGTCATTAGCGTTTCACCCACATTATCCAATCCGTGATCGGTTTCATCTTCAGGAAAAGTTGCAGCAGGATTCCAGAGGGAAACATCCAGCCCCAGTAAATCACCAATCGTCCGCCGATATTCCAATCGATTGAGCCGACGCAAAATAGTCTGTGATTTACTTACTTTTTCCGAATGGGCCACCAATGGATTTAATAATATTGCCACGGCTTCTGATCGTTCGTCAGATGATGGCTGTTTTTTATTTGACGGAGGCATGCCGACGCGATCCAACTGATCAAACACTCGTCGCCAATGATCCATGTTTTTATCGGTGATTTCTCTATCGAGAGTTTGCAAATTGAGACCACCCTTACTCGTCTCTGTATTGTGGCAATCCACGCAGTACTTCGAGAGAAACGGTTCTATTTTGCTAACCGAAGGCGCAGCCGCAGTCATTCCAACTGTGAAGAAAATGGCCGCAAGAAACTTCATCACCCAAAACCGTTCAGTGTGCCGGTACTTGTATTGAAGCGATCAATCTCCAGGCCGAAATATTGGGCAATCGTAAGGTAGAGGTTATTCAACGGTATACGTCGTTCCGGCTCTTCCGGAGAAACGTGATGACGTCCGTGGCGAAATCCGCCTCCAGCAACAAGGATTGGCATGTTGTGTGTGGAATGCGAACTGCCATTGGCGAGACCACTGCCTGCCAACACCATGGTATGATCCAGTAGTCGGCCGCCGTTCAAAGTATCAGGTGTGGACTGTAGTTGATCTAAAAACTTGGCTAAGCATTCCATTTGATGCCGCTCAATCTTCAGTAGACCTTCCACTAGTTCTGGCAAGCGCCCATGATGAGAGTATTTATGGTAGCTGGGATAGGAGAGGCCAAAATCCTCCAAAAGATTGCCGCCATCGGCCCAGGCCGTAGCTACGCGTGTGGAATCAGTCTGCAAGGCTAGCGCCATTAACTCATAATAGAGAGGAAGGTTCTTTTTTTGTCCTTCGCCTTTTTCTGGTCGTTTGAGTTTTACTTTCGGTTTGGGGCGGTCAATCCATTCAGCATTCATCCTTAACTTCCGCTCCAATTCACGCACCGCTGTGAAGTACTGATCCAGATGCTCTCGGTCACGAAGGCCAAGATGTCGAGCAAACCCATTGGCCTGCTCCCGTACAGCATCCAGAACACTCCCATCTAGACCCATTTGCAATCGCTTGGCTGCTCGGGCATCAGCATGACCATCCAGAAACAATGCATCAAAGATACGGGCCGGGTCTCCTTCACTAGGCACTTGAACTCCATTACGCGTCCAACTTTGGTTAGCATTATTACCCATATGTAAGGAAGTAAATCGGGTGCGCGCACCCACCCATCCAGCCATTTTCTGATCGATCGATATATTACCTTCAGAAAAACGCTGTGCATCAGAAACCTTGATACCGCTCAGGAACGCATGACAAGCCTTGTGCCCTCCCGATAAACCGTGATCCAGATGCGAAAATACAGTGAAACGATTTCGATGCTCCTTTAAAGGACGTAACAGAAGTGGCAAATCATAATTTGCTCCGGCCTGATTTGGGAAAAATGCATCGGGGAAAAATCCAAAAGGATTACTCACTGCCACGAACCGTTTTATCGGCTGCGATGATTTAGGCTGTTCGGCTTGCATTTCCAGCATAGGCAACGCCAAACATACCCCAGCACCCCGCAAAAATGACCGCCGGCTCTGCATGAGTTACTTCTAGCATACCATCAAATCTATGTCGGCAAAATTAGGGGTGCGGTTTTGCGACAGACTGGCTGCCTAAAAGGTGTCCGCCTGTGGCATATGGCCAGCGTCAGGGAATACATCTTCACTATGATGGAGGACTCTGCTACCATTTGCCCTAGTTCAATGCGATGAAACCTGTACTTATAGCATTTCTGGGATTGTGCCTGTGTTTGCCTTTGATGGCGCAGGACAATGAAAAACCCTTGCCCAAGGACTTCGAGTCTCTGAAGGCACTAGCGGAGAAAGGGGACGCTAGAGCGCAGAATGCAGTTGCGGTCGCCTATTTCAACGGCGAAGGAGTAGAGAAGGATCTTAAGGAAGCAGCGAAGTGGTACCGGAAAGCTGCTGAACAGGGATATGCTATTTCAGAACAAAATCTTGGGCTTTGTTATCACAGAGGTGAAGGGGTTGAGAAGAGCCCTAAAGAAGCAGTGAAATGGTTTCGCAAAGCTGCCGATCAGGGATTTGCCTATTCGCAAGCCGCGCTCGGCGTTTTTTATGAAAAGGGGCAGGGCGTAGAAAGGGACTACAATGAAGCAATAAAATGGTACCGGAAAGCCGCTGAGCAGGGGGATGCCCCGGCGCAATCCAAGCTTGGGTATTTTTACTACGCCGGTTTAGGAGTAGAGAAGGATGGTGTAGAAGCATTGAAGTGGGTTCTTTTAGGC
>CAJWKQ010000192.1 GCA_913041895.1 uncultured Verrucomicrobiales bacterium | reverse complement strand
ATTGCTGCTTACTTGAGCACATTGAAAGGAAATCAAGCAAAGGCTGATGCAGATTTCCCGGTTGCTGATTTCGAAGCAGGAGCAGAACTCGTGCGCGAACTTAACTGTGTGGGTTGCCATAGTTTGCCGGGTGATCCGATAGCTCAAGGCGATAAATTATCCCTTGCCCATATTAATGAGAAATATAAGAAGGGTGAGCTGGTTAACTTTTTATTGGAGCCTGATCGTCACTACGATTGGATCCGTATGCCTAAATTTAATCTTCAACCGGTTGAGGCATGGAATATTTCCCAATGGCTACGAAGTCGATCTCGTCCGCATGAGGAGCCCACAGTCAAGATTGCAGCCGCAGAGATTGATCAAGGGAGAAGGCTGGTTGGTTCAAAAGGATGTATTAATTGTCATAGTCATCAACAAGAGAATATGTTCAAGGCTCCTAATCTTGCGTCTCTCGCGCCAGTCAAATGGAATGAAGCGTGTCTGGCTGAAAAGCCTGATGGAATATCTCCTGTCTTTCGTCTTACGATGGATGAGCGAGCTGCCTTGCGTGCCTTCGCCGCCACAGATCGAAAGTCTTTGCATCGTCATGACCCGGCGGAATTTGCACGTAGGCAGATAAACGTTCTGAATTGCAATGCCTGCCATGGCGAACTGGAGGGCTTTACCAAATTGGACATGATTGGCCATAAATTGAAAACCGAATGGATGGAATCGATTCTTAAGGGTTCAATCAAGGAAAAGCCCCGGCCTTGGTTGAAGCAACGTATGCCTGCTTTTCCGGCACGGGCCAAGGAATTGGCGCACGGTTTAGCTTTGGCGCATGGTTATCCTGTTATTACACCAGCTGAGGCACGTCCAGTGGATGTGAACATGGCCAAGATAGGCCGTGATTTGGTTGGCGTGGATGGAGGATTTTCTTGCGTGGCTTGTCACGGTGTCAAAAATCGCCAACCGTTGCAGGTTTTCGAAGCGCAAGGAGTCAACTTTGCCCGAGTAAATGACCGTTTGCGACCAGATTATTTTCTGAGGTGGATGCTGGATCCTTTACGTGTGGATTCTCAAACTCGGATGCCCGATTATTTTGATGAAGCCGCTCGCAGTGTCCTTGTGGATGTATTGGAAGGTGACGCCAAGAAACAGATCGAGGCGATTCGGCAATATCTTCGTCAGGGTAAAGATATGAAAATACCTGCGATGCAATAAGGTAAAATTTAATATGAAAAAGAACTATACACTCCTCGTAATGGCCCTGATGGGCGTGATAATCACTTCAGCAAAATCTGAAGATAAATGGACAACACTCTTTAATGGCAAGAAGGTAACAGGGCTGCGAGGTTACGGGCAGAAAGGTTTTCCTGAAAAAGCCTGGAAAGTTGAAAATGGTACGCTCAAGACCATTACTCGCGGTCAAGGTGGTCAGCCTCGTGATTTAGTCACCGTCGGCAGTTTTACTGATTTTGAGTTTGAATGTGAATGGAAGGTATCGCCACGGGGTAACAGTGGTATTATGTACCGCGTTAAGGAGACGAATCGCCCGGCATACGTTACGGGACCTGAAATGCAGGTTTTGGATGATGAGCGTCACCCGGACGGAAAATCTAATTTCCCGTTGCGCACCGCCGGCTCGCTTTACGACATGATTGGCAAGGGGATGAAAGACAAGAAATACAATAAGGCAGGCCAGTGGAACAAAGTGCGCATTGTATGTAAGGACAACAATGTGGAACATTGGTTAAATGGAGAAAAGCTGCTTGCTTACAAGTGGGGCAGTGATGAAGTCGCCGCCATGATCAAAAAGAGCAAGTTCAAGAGCTGGAAAGGATTTATGCAGGAGCCCAAAGGGCATATCGCTATTCAGCACCACGGTGAGGAAGTGTGGTATCGAAACATTCGTGTTCGAGGCAAGTAGTCTCTTGCGCGAAGCCGAACGTGTATTTACAAATGTCGCATGAAATTCATGCGGCATTTTTTTGTATTTTTGTGTCTCCTATCTTTTGGGCTTAAAGCAGGTGAGCTCAACTCTCTTACCAATGCTGAAAAGAAAGCCGGCTGGCAACTGCTCTTTGATGGCAAGGACCTGAACGCCCATTGGCGCAACATCGGCCAAAAGGAGGTCACCGGAAAGGGATGGGTCATTGAGAAGGGCAATTTGGTTAAGGAGGAAGGGAAAGCGGCAGGCAATTTGCTAACTCGACGAACATGGACTGATTATGAATTCATCTGGGAATGGAAAATAGGCCCCAAGGGCAATAACGGGGTAAAATACATGGTGCTGGAGAAACGCGGGGCTATTGGTCACGAGTACCAGATGATTGATGATCGTCACTGGCAGCAGAAGCCGATGAGTCAGACCGGGACCTTTTATGTTGTGTTGCCGCGTGAGGTGAAATTGGCTGAGCCGGTGCGCATCGATAAATGGAACCAGTCGCGCATCAAAGTGCATGGGAAAAAGGTGGAGCATTGGCTGAATGGTCAGAAAATTCTGACCTACTCTCTAGGCAGCGATCGGGTGTTGGCGGGTGTGGCCAAGAGTAAGTTCAAGAAATTTCCGGGCTTTGGAAAGAAGGTGACCGGGCATATTCTACTTACTGATCACAAGGATCGGTGTGAATTTCGAAACCTGAAAATTCGAGAAATCAAATGAAGTCAGTTTTTGTCTTCCTCTTTTTGGGTGTTTCCATAATCGCGGCACCTAAGAAATTGTTGGTGCTTGGCCAAAAACCTGACGGGCATCCGCCGGGCACACATGAATACATGCCCGGAGCCCGGATTGTTAAGGCACTACTTTCTGGACGTGATGATTTGGAGGTAACTATTACGCAGGCTGATGAGCCTTGGACTGAAGGCCCCAAGCTTATTGCCAAGGCAGATTGCGTTGTACTCTTTGTTAACGAAGGTGGACGTTTTATTCAGGAGAACCCCAAACGTGCTAAAGCATTTAAGAAGTTTACTCAGCGCGGTGGAGGACTGGTGGTTTACCATTGGGGAATGGGAGCCAAGAAGGCAGAACTCATTAGTCCATTCCTCAAAATGTTTGGGGGGTGTCATGGAGGCCCGGACCGCAAATATACGGTGGTCAAGGAGGCACAGTTTCAAGTTGCTGCACCAAAACATCCGGTGATGGTCGGCATTAAATCCTTTGAGCTGCCGTTTGAAGAATTCTATTACAAGCTCAAGGTACCCAAGACGCCGCAGAACTGGACGGCTCTGGTAAAGGTGCCCATTGAAGGGAATGAGGAGACGGTAGGCTGGGCTTGGGAGCGGCCTGATGGAGGGCGTTCAGTGGGTTACAGTGGTTTGCATTTTCATGTAAACTGGCGGCACGAGCAATATCAGCGCTTGATTGCTCAAGCCGTGCTTTGGACATTAAAAAGGCCTATCCCCAATGGTGGAGTCAAATTGAAACTGGATTCAAAGGTACTCGAATTAAAGAGACCTTAATTAGTCTTCTTTCCAATACAGTAGAGGTGTTTGTGCCCTCGAATGAAAATTTGGCCCTGACTGATCGCGGGGCTGCTGGAGACCAGTTCCTTCAGGTCATTCTTTGCAATTACTTCGAATGTTGGGCCGGGTTTAATGACGCTGGTGATACCGCGATCGGACACGAAGTAAGCCAATCCACCGGCAGTGATGGCTGAAGCGCTATGCCCTCCGCCCAGTCGTTCCATCCAAAGGCGCGTGCCGTCTTCAGCCTTGAAACAGCTGGCAATACCGTTATCGGCAGCAATGACAAAATACGGCCCCACTACAACAGGTGAAGGCACGTAGGACGCACCCTTTTTGACCCGCCAAGCGATATGAGTTTCTGTAATATTTCCGCTGCCCTCCGGGCGAATGGCCAGGATGTGGCGCTCAGGGTATCCGCCCGTAACAAATGCATATTTTCCGTTGTAGACCATCGACGCCACAAATTGTTCGGTGGGGCCATCAATGATCCAATGTCGTTTGCCATTGGCAGGGTCGTAGCTGGCAACTGATTTATCACCGCACAGAATCATTTGTTCGCGCTTGTCGATTCTACGAATGATGGGTGTGGCGTAGCTGCGGGTTTTGTTTTCGCGTGGCACTTTCCATTGCAGTTGGCCGGTTTGTTTGTCTAAAGCGGCAAGATAGGAATCGCCATCGTGATCTCCATTGATGATCACCAGATTACGGTAAAGAATCGGGCAGGCGTTGAACCCATGGGCACTGATAAATTCTCCCACGTTTCGTTCCCATTTCTTTTTACCTTTCATGTCAAAGGCCGAGACCATGAATGAGCCCGGGGTAATCATGCGGGGAGCTCCGACATTGGGTGCAGAGATTTTACGTTCATTGACCTTCATGGTGGTCACATACACCATTTTACCATCGGTAACAGGTGTGCTGGAGGCGCGGCTATTGAGCCGGTGCAGAGTTTCCAGCGGGGTTTTAATGATGGTGCTTTGCCAGATTGTCTTGCCAGTGCGTCGGTCCAGACAAAGCAGCACGCGTTCTTCCTTTTCTGCCATGCAGGCGAGTAGGAAGATTCGATCTTCCCAGATCACTGGTGATGAATGGCCCTTTCCCGGAATTGCGATTTTCCATGCAATGTTGTCAGTGGCGCTCCACCGGGTTGGGAGATTCTTTTCGAGACTTGTGCCATCACCGCGAGGGCCACGCCAACCGGGCCAATTCTCGGCTGAGAGGGAAAGGCAAAGAATCCAAAGTAGTAGGGCAATTCGCATGAGTCGGAGTCTAGATTCAACGAGCCATGACACAAGGGGTTTCCTTTGCCTCGGGGATAATATGCCAGTGGTTTGCCATTGACGCGAGGTGGTCAGTCGTTTGAGTTTCGTGTCTGTCCATGGGAAAAATTGCGCGCGCACTGATTTCAGTTTCCGACAAGGAAGGTCTGGTTCCTTTTGCTCAAACTCTGGCTGAAGCCGGGGTGGAAATTCTCAGCACCGGAGGCACCGCCCGCGCGATGCGTGAGGCAGGGCTGGAGGTCATGGACGTGAGTGATTACACCGGCTTCCCGGAAATGATGGATGGCCGGGTGAAGACCCTGCATCCCAAGGTACATGGGGGGCTGCTGCATTTACGAGGCAATGCGGAGCATGAAGCGGCCTGTAAAGAGCACGGTATTAAACCGATCGATCTGGTGGTGGTGAATCTTTACCCTTTTGAGGAAACGGTGGCCAAAGCTGATGTCACGATTGAGGATGCCATTGAGAATATTGATATTGGCGGGCCCTCCATGCTGCGCAGTGCGGCCAAGAATCACGAGAGTGTGACCGTGATCACGGACCCGGCAGATTACGAGTCAGTGGCAGAACAAATTAAGGCGGAAGGGCAAACCACACTGAAATTGCGCCGTGTATTGGCCGCCAAGGTATACGCGCGGACTGCTGAGTATGACGGAGCCATTGCTGAGCACCTGATGGGTGCCTTTTCAGACGGGAGTGAGGAACCCACTGATGATATGCCTGAAGAGCTGCTGGTTCAGTCAACCCTTTCGCAAACTTTACGTTACGGGGAGAACCCGCATCAGCGCGCAGGCTTGTATGGCAAGTTTGATGAATACTTCGAGCAACTTCATGGCAAGGCGCTTTCCTATAATAACATTCTGGACGTGACCGCTGCCGCGAACCTGACCTGTGAATTTCTGGATGACCTGCCCACCCTTGCCATTCTTAAGCATACCAACCCGTGCGGCATGGGTCAGGGCGCCAATTTAAAGGAAGCGTGGGATAAAGCCTTTGCCACTGACAATCAGGCACCTTTTGGCGGCATCATTGCCGTGAACCAGCCCTTGGATGGGGAATGTGCCGGGGCGATCAGTGAAATATTCAGTGAAGTCATTATTGCACCGGATTTTACCGATGAAGCGCTTGGGATCCTACAGAAGAAAAAGAACCTGCGTCTCTTAAAGATGCTCAAGGATCCCTTTAGAGCTGTGGCGTGGGATGTGCGCAATACAGGAGCTGAATCGTTTCTGGTACAGGAACGCGATATCAAGATCACAACGGCCGATGACTTGAAAGTGGTCACCAAGCGTGAGCCCTCTGAGGAGGAACTCAATGCCATGCTCTTTGGCTGGCGGGTGGTGAAGCATGTGAAGAGTAACGCAATTGTGTACTGCGCGCCCGGGGCGACTCTGGGCATAGGAGCAGGCCAAATGAGCCGGGTGGATTCGAGCAAGATAGCGGTGTGGAAAGCCGGCGAGGCAGGTTTATCCTTGGAGGGTAGTGTAGTGTGTAGTGACGCCTTCTTTCCCTTTGCTGATGGACTGATCGCTGCAGCGGAAGCAGGGGCCAAGGCCGCCATTCAACCGGGAGGTTCAGTGCGGGATGAAGAAGTGATTGCGGCTGCTGATGAACGGGATATGGC
>CAJWKQ010000191.1 GCA_913041895.1 uncultured Verrucomicrobiales bacterium | reverse complement strand
AGCGAATTTGAGTTTGCACCAATCTTCAACGTGGCCGTTCCCTTTATTGACAGACATCTTGCGGAACACAGAGGGGGGAAAGTCGCCATACGTACTAAGACTAGCTCTGTCACCTACCAAGAGCTTGCAGAAAAAGTAAACCGGTGTGGCAACATGTTGCTAAATAAAGGACTTAAACCAGGCCAACGACTATTGATGGTCATCAAAGACACTGAAGCATTCCTGTATCTTTTTTGGGGAGCCATCAAGGCAGGGATAATTCCGGTTCCAACAAACACCCTCCTGCGACATGGCGATTATGCATATATGATCGATAAAACCCAGTGCAAGGCACTATGCTATTCTCGTGAATATGAGAGCGAAGTCTCAATGGCCTTAGACGGGTCCTCGCACAAACCAGAACTTTTGCTAGTAGAGGGAATTACACCTTCAGAGCAAAACTCGTTAGAAAAAGCACTGTCAAGCAGCAGTCCCGAGCTTGAACCCCACCCTGCTGACGCTGAAACCGATTGCTTCTGGCTCTTTTCGTCTGGGTCTACAGGGCGACCAAAGGCCGCGGTGCACCGCCATCGTGATATGGTGGTTACCAGTGAACTGTATGGCGTAGGCTGCCTTAACATCCACGAAGCAGATATTTTTTACTCCGCGGCTAAGCTGTTTTTTGCGTACGGGCTAGGCAACGCGATGACACTACCTTTGTGGATTGGAGGAACTATCATCCTAGATCATCGAAAACCAACACCCGAAATAACCTTTGAAAATATTTCAAACTACTCTCCTACGTTGTATTTTGGTGTACCAACCCTTTATGCATCTCTACTTAATCATTTTGATGAACTTCCCTCCAAACCAAATTTGAAATCTATACGTGCATGCATCTCCGCTGGAGAAGCTTTGCCAGCCGACATTTTGATGCGTTGGAAGGAACGGTTTGGAGTAGATATACTCGATGGAATCGGATCCACTGAGGCCCTGCATATATTCATCACAAATCGCCTCAATCAAATAATTCCTGGAGCAAGTGGCCTGGTCGTACCAGGTTACTCTGCACGAATATTGGATGAAAATGATCAAGACCTCGGTCCTGGGCAAACGGGACGCCTAGTAGTCAAAGGGCCGTCAATTGCACGATGTTACTGGGAAGACAATGAACAAACCGACCAAACTATGAAAGGGGAATGGCTAGAAACGGGAGATACTTACACAAGGGATCAGAACAATGTTTTCACATACTGTGGCCGGACTGATGATATGATGAAAGTTGGTGGGATCTGGTGCTCGCCATTTGAAATAGAGTCAGAACTTAGTTCTCATCCATCGGTGCTAGAATGTGCCATTGTAGCCAAAAAAGATGACGCTGGGCTCGTAAAACCATCGGCATTCATCGTTTTGAATGACCGTAGTGAGGAGGGCGAAGCTCTCAAAAAAGAGCTGACTAATTATTTACGTAACAACTTAGCCCCGTATAAGTTCCCAAGATGGATGAAATTTGTCGATGAGTTACCGAAAACTGCTACCGGCAAGGTTCAAAGATTCAAATTGAGAACCTCCCAAGATATTTAAAGATCTGATGGGGAAGAAATACCGGCAGACCATTTGGGCAGGAAGCCACGCAATCTGCTGTGAATGGATCAATTCATCTACTTATGGAATGCCCACCTTAGTATTTTTACATGAAGGCTTGGGCAGCATCCGACAATGGCGTGATCTTCCTGCACAATTGGGCGCAGCACTGAATTTTAATGTCTTAACTTTTGATCGCTTTGGCCACGGCTGCTCCGCTCGTTTGCCCCCCCCTTACCGCAGACCACTGAATTATTTTCAAGCCGAAGCCGAAACTACCATCCCTGACCTATTAGACACATTCTGTATCTCAGATGCGGTATTAGTGGGACACAGTGACGGCGCTACTATTGCAATACTAGCCGCTAGCAGTGGTGACAAACGTGTTCGCGCAGTCATCGCAGAAGCAGGACACTGGTTTGTAGAAAAGCGAACTCTGTCCAGCATCAAAAAACTATTGGCCCAATGGTCTCACTCAAATCTTCGCCAAAGACTAACTAAATATCACGGCGAAAATGTTGAAGGAATGTTTCTAGGTTGGACAAATCTATGGCTAAATCCATATTTTGCCGCGTTTGATATTCGCTCAAAATTACCAAACGTAGACTGCCCTGTTTTAGCTCTACAGGGCACTGATGATCAGTACGGAAGTCTGGAGCAACTTCGCTCACTGAAAAGCATAACCGGAAACCTCAGCAGCCATACCTTTAGCGCCTGCGGTCACCACCCACATCTAGAACTTCGCAAAAGCTACCTCAAAAATGTTGAAAACTTCGTGTCTACCCACCTACAACGTTGACAATGCAAAAAGTTTAGCCATCTTTGGAAGCAAAGTTAAACCAAACCGTACTACAAATGAAAGCTTGAGCAAGCGGAGAACCAGTTTGATAAAATTCGGCATAGACACCCTAAAGACCAAGCGCACCCTCGAAGTTGATGGGAAAAAGTATGATTACTACGACCTTGAAGCAGCTGGAGAAGCCAAACTTGGCGACATTTCTCGCCTGCCGTTTTCCCTAAAGGTTTTGCTCGAGAATTTGCTTCGTTTTGAAGACGGCATATCTATCACCGTCAAACACTTAGAAGCCCTCACCTCAATATTGAAGGGCAACAAAATAGACCAAGAGATAGCCTATAGGCCCGCCCGTGTCCTGATGCAAGACTTCACCGGAGTACCCGCGATAGTTGACCTTGCCGCAATGAGAGATGCCATGGGAAATCTTGGAGGTGACCCTAATAAAATTAACCCCCTCTCCAGAGCAGACCTGGTCATTGATCATTCCGTCCAAGTAGACAAGTCAGGTTCTCTCAGCGCGTTCCGGGCGAATGTAGACATTGAAATGTCTCGCAATAGGGAGCGGTATGAATTTCTGCGTTGGGGCCAACGAGCCTTCAACAATTTTAACGTAATACCTCCGGGAACAGGCATTTGCCATCAGGTCAATCTTGAACACTTAGCACAAACGATTTGGACCACAAAAGTGGGTGACACGGATTTTGCCTTTCCAGACACTTTAGTCGGAACGGATAGCCATACTACCATGGTAAACGCATTAGCCGTTCTAGGTTGGGGGGTGGGCGGAATTGAAGCCGAAGCCGCAATGTTGGGGCAACCCATATCGATGCTGATTCCTGAAGTTATAGGAGTACGTTTAACAGGAAATCTTCTTGAAGGAAGAACAGCAACAGATCTAGTACTAGCAATCACAGAAATGCTTCGCAAAAAAGGCGTAGTAGGAAAGTTTGTGGAATTCACAGGACCAGGCCTGGACGAATTGGCGTTAGCCGACAAGGCGACAATATCGAACATGGCACCAGAATATGGCGCGACTTGTGGTTTTTTCCCGGTTGACCAAGAAACTTTAAACTATCTGAACTTATCCGGCCGCCCAGAGAGACATGTGAAACTTGTAGAAAAGTATTCGAAGGTTCAAGGACTTTGGCGTGACAATTCCACACCAGAACCAGTATTCACTGAAATTTTCGAGTTAAATATGAACTCCGTTGAGCCCAGCCTGGCAGGCCCGAAGCGTCCACAAGATAGGATCAATTTGAGCGACGCCAAGGTAGCTTTTAAGCAATTGCTTGATGATGCGCCACAATCCAGAGCAACGGACATGTCCGTGACAGATGGAGACATCGTAATAGCTGCAATCACCAGCTGCACGAATACATCCAATCCCAGTGTAATGGTCGCCGCAGGGCTTTTGGCTCGCAAGGCCCGTCAACTTGGGCTTACTATCAAGCCATCAGTCAAGACGTCGCTCGCGCCCGGCTCCAAAGTCGTAACTGACTATCTGATAAACTCGGGCCTTGATAAAGATCTGGACTCCCTGGGATTTAACCTCGTCGGCTACGGCTGTACGACCTGCATAGGAAATAGCGGCCCATTAAATCCGCAAATTGAGTCCCAAATCCGCGCCAACAATACAATTGTAGCTTCTGTCTTGTCAGGTAATAGAAACTTTGAAGGCCGTGTCCATAGTCTGACACAAGCAAATTATTTGGCTTCACCCCCATTAGTTGTCGCGTACGCCCTAGCCGGTTCCATGCTCGTTGACCTATCGTCTGAGCCCCTGGGAATAGGATCAAATGGCCACCCCGTATACCTAAAAGATATATGGCCCTCTTCCGAAGAAATTCAGAATACCATTGAGAATTCTTTATCACCTGAGATGTTTAAAAACCAATATGCCCGCGCGACGGAGGGAGATAGCAGTTGGCGCGAGATCAAAACACCAGAGGGCCAAACATACACATGGCCGGAGTCAACTTACGTCCAAAAACCGCCCTATTTTGCCAATATCCAGAAAACCCCCAAGAAAGTGGGAAATATCTTGGGTGCAAGAATCCTTGCCCTACTGGGCGATAGCGTTACGACCGACCACATCTCACCAGCCGGAGCCATACCCTCAGATGGTCCTGCAGGGATATACCTCAATGAATTAGGGGTTGAGAACCACGAATTTAACTCTTTTGGGGCCAGAAGAGGCAACCACGAAGTAATGGTACGCGGGACCTTTGCAAACATCCGGCTACGCAATGAAATGGCAAAGGGCACCGAAGGTGGTTGGACCACATTGATGCCAGAAAATAAGCTTATGACCATTTTTGACGCCGCGATGCATTATGCAAAGACCGAAACCCCATTAGTAGTTGTGGCTGGCAAAGAATATGGGACGGGTTCTTCAAGGGATTGGGCGGCCAAGGGCACAAAACTACTTGGGGTTAAAGCGGTAATCACCGAGAGCTACGAGAGAATCCACCGCTCTAATCTTGTCGGCATGGGCGTCTTACCACTCTGTTTCCAGAATGGCACAAACCGCTCTTCACTAGAACTTGATGGAAGTGAGTCGATTGAAATTCTCGGCATCGATAAAGGAATTTCTCCAAAGATGGAGTTATCATGCCGCATAATTCGGAAAACGGGCGAATCCGAAGAACTACCACTTCTCTGCAGAATAGATACTCCCAATGAGGTAGACTACTATTTGCATGGTGGAATATTGCCCTACGTATTACGACAACTTGCCGCAACTGAAGAGTAATACAGCACAATATTAAGGAGTGATGGCATAATAAAAATAGCTAACTCTTTCCTATGGACTTTGACATCATTGCCGTAAGGCGTTTAGCGAAAGCGGCGGGATCTGAAATAACGTCCCCCTCAATAATCTTGGCCTGATCCAGCAATAATTCTGCCGCCCCGATAAGGGTTGGGTCGGAAGGTCGCTCCGCTGCGATCTCTGCTAAGGACTTAATTAGATCATTCCCAGGATTGATTTCCAGCACCCTCTTAGATATCTCCTGAATCTGGTTTTGTTGCTTCAACAAGCGTTCTAAATGGACATCCATACCGCCCTCATCAGCCACCAAACAGACTGGGCTATCAGTTAACCTATCAGAAACGCGGACATCCTTTACATTTTCACCCAGAGCGAGCTTGAACGCTCCCGTCAAACTCGCAATTTTTGCCTCCATCTCTGGAGTTTTCTTATCTTTTTCTTGGGCTTCGTCTGAAGAAAATTTTGAGAGATCAATATCTCCACGGGTAACTGACAAAAGCTTCGTACCCTCAAATTCTTGCACGACGCTAGTCCAGAATTCGTCGACTGCATCATCAAAAAAGACAACCTCAATCCCCCTAGCTACTAGGGCCTCTATTTGTGGACTGTTTTGCAACGAGGCTAGATTCTCACCAGAAATATAATAAATTTCCTTCTGACCATCTTTCATACGCTCCAAATAGTCACTCAAAGTAGTCAAGCCTTCAACAGCACTAGATTTAAAATGCAACAACTTAACTAATCGTTCTCTATACGAGGCATCCTCATAAATTCCCTCCTTCAGAACAGCACCGAAATTATTCCAAAAATCAGTAAAGTCTTCTGGGGTCTTAGAAGCCTTCTTTTCTAGTTCGCCAAGAATACGCTTCACAAGCGCTGTTCGTATCTTGGATACCACTGGATTCTGTTGCAGCATTTCTCGACTGACATTAAGTGGCAGGTCTTCGGAGTCTACAATTCCTCGTACAAATCGCAGCCAGGCTGGCATCAAATCTGAGCAATCGTCCGTAATAAAAACACGCTTCACATAAAGCTTAACACCATGCTTACGGGCAGGATCAAAAAGATCAAAAGGCTTTGCTGATGGGATGAACATAAGATTAGTGTACTCAAGGCGGCCTTCCGCCTTATTGTGCAAAGTGAGCCACGGCTCATCAAAGCTGTGAGCAACATGATGGTAGAATTCTGCGTATTGTTCTTCAGTGATTTCCTTTCGCGGCCTCATCCA
>CAJWKQ010000190.1 GCA_913041895.1 uncultured Verrucomicrobiales bacterium | reverse complement strand
TGTTAACAGCTGGTATTCGGGCCGCTTGCGAAATCAAGGGTGTTTTGAGTAAGCCGGAGCCTGAAGTTAGAATGAAGGAGTCCACCTTGGAGGGGATGGTTTACGAGGTGCGTTACTTTATTTTACCAAAGCATATTTCGCCCAATGAATCCAAGCATGAGGTGAATCGAACAGTGCTTGAACATTTGGTCCATTCAGGTATTATGCCTGCTCATTCGAAGGAGGAAGTTTTTCTTTCACGACGCGAAAGACGTACACTGGATGCGTCGATGGAGGAGGACTTACACCAGTTGCTTACTCGTACGGAATTATTCCGTGATTTAAGCGCGGGTGAGTTTAAGGAGTTATTTGTAGAAATGCGAAAACGCACACTCGGCGAGGGCGAGGTGCTTTATCGTCAACAGGAAGAAGGGGGTTCCATGTTTGTTTGCATGGAAGGGCTTTTAAGTAGTTTTGTTAACCTTGAGGGGGAAGGTGATGTGAAGGTTCGAACCATTCGCGCCGGCCAGTATTTTGGTGAAGGTACTGTTTTAGGCGATTCAATCCGCAATACCACTATAACAGCTGACACGGATGTTTTGCTTTATGAAATATCCCGTGAGGCGTTTGAGCCCGCTCTGGCTCAACACAAGGGATTGCGTGATCAGTTGCAGGTAAATGCTGATAAAACTCTTGAACAGTTGAAGAATAAAGTTCGAAAAGCCGTCGAAGAGAAGGCGGCTCAGCCTGTAGTCAGAAAGAAAACGGCAATGCAGAAGGTGGCTCAGGCATTCTTCCCGGGCATGTTCGAGGAGGATGAGGAACCAAAAAATGGAAGTGGTGGAACCAATGGCGGGTAATATCAACCGAAGGCAGCTTAAGGCTGCAGTGTTCGTATTAATTTTAGCAGGGATTGCCTTGGCAAAGGCTCAGCCTATTCCCGGTGCTACTTTTACTCCAAGTGGTGTGAAGCCGTGGTTGCAGAATGCAATAAGCCAATTGGCCAAGTTGCCTGATGGTACTAACTCAGTAAAGATTGTTTCTAAGCGTATTACTTTAAGTTACATCGATCCAGTGAGGGCAACTCAATTACTCGCCTTACATGGTTTTACCATCGGAAAAGCGGAAGCTCCCATTGATCGTTCCAGTTTGCCGGTTGTTGTGGCATTGGCTGGTTCAGCCAATGTAAACACAGTACCAGCAGCAGAAGAGCAATTTCCGCAAACTGAAACTGATCCGGTTAACGAGCTAGTGATTTTTCATGATGAAAATGATTCTTCTCAATTAAGTTCAGTAATTTCGGCATTACAAAAGCATGTCGATTTGCCGGCACGACAAATTATTATAGAGGCGATGGTGTTGGAGATTTCCTCGACTGCCTTGAAGGAAATGGGGGTAAAATGGTCAAGAGCTGATTCGGCCAAAGTCAGCGGAAATTTTATCAATTCAAAAATGAGTGGTTTAAGCATAGGCACTTTGGCCTACCCCTCAGCAAGTGAAGCATTGAACCTGACCACAAAAGGTATATTTCACGATCTAAACGTGCAAATTAAAGCCTTGGTTCGTGAAGGTGAAGCGGAAATTCTGTCTCGGCCAAGCGTACTGGCGTTGGATAATCGTATGGCGTACATGAGTGTGGCCGAGGATATCCCCATCGCCAGAAGTAATTATTCCAAGAACGATTATCAGAGCACGAGTTTTGCCAAAGAGAAGGCAGGTATCACTCTGGCACTGCGGCCGCGAATTGACGCCAAAGGGGAGGAGGTCAGTATGCAGGTAAATGCAGAGGTTACCGCTAGAGTTCCTGATGGGGACCTTGAGGTAAGAAATAAAGACGGTATGATTCTTGCGAGTGCGCCGACTATTTCCAGACGAGAAGTTAGAACCTATACGCGAGTGGCAAATAATACACCCTTCATTATCGGAGGACTGATTGCCAAAGACAAGCAAAGTACCGAGGACAAAGTACCACTATTAGGGGACCTGCCATTGATAGGGGGGCTTTTCCGCAGCAAAAAACATACGACCGTAAAACGTGAAGTAATTATAGTGTTAACACCTTTTGTCCTGCCTGAAGAACAAGTTATCGGCAAGAACATGCCAATGGATGATGACGCTTTTGATAGTATGGATAACCAGCTCTTCAGAGATGCTTATCGCATTCGTGGGGAGGACACATTTGACCTGAATTATCTTTATGAAAATAAACAACTTCAGCGAATGAAAGCCCTTGCTCAACGTATCGTTGCCGGAAACGTGACGCTGGCAAACCAATATCCCTACAGCAGCTTTTATGGCAAATCTGTGCCGGGTGAGAGCATTCTTTGTTACCGGCAAATATATGAAGTGCTCAAACGCCGGGAGTTGGAAAGCAACTTAGACATGGATAAGGTCATATTTTTTGAGAAGGACGAAAACATTCAATCGGGTCATCGGGTGCAGTTTCTCAGTAAATATATCCGAAGCAATGCTCCGGAGGTTTTAACCGAGAAAGGTGGAAAAAAGGCAATCGCACTCACTTACAGTCTTCAACGATTCTCGGATGATGCGAAGTCTATCTTTTCCGAACCAACTCCGGAAGTTCAATTGATTGACTGCGAGAATGAGGTTCAATGGGGTAAAAAGCTTTGGGAGTTAAACCGACCTTCAGGTAATGGGCAGGAGAAATTTACGGTGCTCTTGCGCTCCAAACGGGATTTGGAACGGTTGAAGTATGCTGTGCTCATTAAAAAAACCGTGGAGATGAATACTGAAAAATTGGTTTTAAGTTTGAGTCAATTCACTCGGGGCCGATTATTGCTTATGCCGCGGGTTAAGGCGCAGGATATTGAGTTGGTCGATGGTGATGTTGCCCGGGCTTTCTTTTATTCGGAAATGTATTATCAGGCTTTGCAGTTGGAAATGGAAAAAGATATTGCTGCTTTCCGAAAGGTGATTGAAGAAAAAGATCATCTCAAGGAAATGGTAAACCCGTCGCCTCGACCCTGAATGTCGATGAGTGAAAGGAAAAGAAATGAAAGATAAAAAAGGAGTCCTTATTGTCGTGGTCATTATCGCTGTTGTGGCGGTTATTGCGATGAGTCAGCCAGACAGTGCATCTAGTGAAAGTGCTAGCGCCAAAGTTAAGGCCTCTGATCAGAAACCGGCAACCGAACCGACAACCGAACCGACAACCGAACCGACAACCGAACCGACAACCGAACCGGTTGCAGAAGCGGAGGAAGTATCGGCTAATCCTTGGCTTGCGTTGGTGGAGGATGTGAAGGATTCAAAGGGAAAGGTTCGTATTCTGAGCAGTCTGGCCACCGTTAAGTTGCATGCGGGGGAGCTGGTTGTGGCACAGGAATTATTAGGTCAGGTTCTGGATCTGATTAATGAGATAGATGATGTCGACGCTAAGCTTGGCTTGTTGGGTACGCTTTCTGTTAATCTGGAGGGGTTTTCAAAGCTTGAGGAACTCACGGAGATTAATACCCGTCTGGCTACCCTATCCAAACAGGTGGAATATCAAACCGATCCCCTGATCGCGCTGGTTGCAAATGTGGAAGATTCAGCCGGAAAGGTTCGTGTGTTGAGCAGTTTGGCCATGGTCAAGTTACATGCGGGAGAGGCGGCTGTGGCCAAAGAATTATTGGGTCAGGTTCTCGATCTGATTGTAGAGGTGGACGATTCCAAGGTTAAGCTTGATTTGGTGGGAATGCTCTCCACTTCTCTGGAGGGTTTTGCAAAACTTGAGGAACTTGCGGAGGTTAATACCCGTTTGACGGCACTCTCCAGGCAGTTGGAATATCAGACCGATCCTCTGATTGCGCTAGTCGCCAAGGTGGAGGATCCATCGGTTAAAGTTCGTGTCTTGAACAGTTTGGCTATTGCTAAACTGCATGCGGGGCAGGCAGTTCTGGCCCAGGAACCGCTGGGGCAGGCACTCGACCTTATCGAGGAGCTGGAAGATGCTAAGCTTAAGCTGGAGTTGATGGGAAAAATTTCTGAATCATTAGAAGATTTTAAGGAGCTCAAAGGACTTTCGGAGTTCAATGTCCGTTTGGCGACACTGACTCAGCAATTGGAAAATCAAACCAATCCGGCTTACTCTTTGATTGCCAATGTTGAGACTCCAGAGCACAAAGTACGGGTTCTAACACGGTTGGCAGGAGTCTTAGCCCGGGTTGGAAATGCCAAGCTGGCTGCTTCAATGTTGGAGCAGTCTCGGGCAATCACCGCTGAGATTGAGGGGCCAGAACAATTGTCAGCCTTGTTGCATATCGGGGTCTGCCTGATTCATATGGGTCAAGAAGAGGATGCATTGAAACAAATCGGAGAGGTTCTTGCGGGGGTTGAGAAACTTGAGGAGATAGAAGCCCAGCTTGGTAAACTGAATGGGATAACACTTGCTCTTGACGAATTTCGCAATCAGAAATCCATTCAACCGGTCCTTGAGACAATCGGTGCCCGAGTGGAGGTGTTGCAGCAGCAAGGAGATCCCATTATGCGGTTGGTGGGCAAAGTAGACGGAGCGGGCGGCAGGGTCCGGGTATTGTGTAATCTGGCGGGGACCCTTGCTCAGACCGGAGACATTGACCAGGCTTCAGCCATGCTCACCAAGGCCGGTGATTTTATTGCCCTTATTGAAGAGAACACGGAGTTGGCACCTGCCTTAACCCATATGTCGGTGGCGCAAGCGAGAATGGGATTGGTCGAGGAATCCAAAGCAACCTTGGCGTTGGCGATGGACGTAATGAAAAAGCTCGAATCAGTTGACGCTAAGGCGGTTGTTCTTGCCAATATCACCGCTGCCATCGGTGAATCAAATGACCGTGAACAAACGCAGGCGGTCCTCGCTCAATCGGTGGCAATCGCCGGTGAAATACAGAAAAGCGCCGAAGTAGTGATGCAACAGGCAATCGTGATGGCAAACCAATTAGAGGATGGGGAACAAAAGGCGGCGGCAATTCAACAGATAGTAAGCACTTTAGAGGTGGACGGGATTGGGCACTTTACTCAATTGCAGTTTGATTTGGCTAGGCTGTATCACGAAGGCCGTCATTTGCAAAAGGACACTGCTCAGGCGGCCAAGTGGTATCGTAAGGCTGCTGCGCAGGGTCATACACCCGCACAAATAAATCTGGCGATGATGTATATTGGCGGCGATGGGGTGAAGGTAGATCTTGCTGAAGCGCGTAAGTGGTTTACCCAGGCGGCGGATCAGGGAGATGCGGAAGGACAGGTGGCACTGGGAATGATGTATGCTTTGGGGCAGGGAGTGAAGGCCGATTTGGTGCAGGCTCATAAATGGGTGACGCTTTCCTCAAAAAGCGGGAATGCAAATGCAACCACGGCACTGGAACAACTCACGGGAAAACTTTCACCTGAGCAGTTGGAGGTATCTGCCAAGCTGGTGAAAGAGTGGGAGGATCGACGCCCCAAGCCAGTACCCCCTCCTGCAGAACCTGCGGACAAGGCTTCGGAGCCGTCTGCGACGGCCGGAAAATAATTGCCAGTTGACGTACGCGTGGAGGTTTGCGGCAATGAGTCATGCGATTCTTTTTAAGTGTTATTCTAATTTGCTTCGTATCAAACGGCGATGATTTCAAGCCTGCGAAGCAAAGTTACATTGTGCCTGATGGTGCCAAGGTAGAATTAGTTTGGGCCGATGGCAAATTTACCGAAGGTCCCACCTTAGGCCCAAAGGGTGTAATTTTCTTTTCTGACATCGGGCAACGCACCGTGTGCTTTGATCCGGCAACGGGCAATACGACCGTATTTCGTCAGCCAAGTGGTAAGGCCAACGGGTTAATGATGGATCGCAAAGGAAATTTAATTGCCTGTGAGGGAGCTCATGGTGGCGGTCGACGTGTGAGCCTCACCAACGCAAAAGGAAAAACGCGTACCATTGTAGATTCCTGGAACGGTAAACGTTTTAACTCACCCAATGATCTGGCAATAGACTCGAATAACCGCATTTATTTTACAGATCCACGTTATGGAGGAGGGGATGATCGCGAGCTGGATTTCGAGGGAATCTTTTTGATCACAGGTAGAAAGGTGAAGTTGGCGACTAAAAACATATCGCGACCTAATGGCATTTTGGTTTCTTTGGATGGTAAAAGGGTTTTCGTTGCCGACAATCACAGCGATGCTGATGGCAATCATCATCTGGTATCTTTCACAGTCCAAAAGGATGGCACGCTGGCGGAGAAAAAGATTCTCTTTGATATTGGGCCAAACCGTCGCGGTATCGATGGAATGACCCTTGATGAGGAGGGCAATATTTATGCAACTGCAGGTAAAGGTGATCGTTCTGGTATTTATGTTTTTTCCCCAAAGGGGGTACATCTTGCCTTTATACCTTCAGGCGATACCCCAACTAATTGTGTATTTGGAGGTG
>CAJWKQ010000189.1 GCA_913041895.1 uncultured Verrucomicrobiales bacterium | reverse complement strand
TTCGGACTTTCCTCTCTCGTAATAAAACGAAAGCGATCCTCCGCCCTTCCAAGATTAGGTGCATAATACCTGAAAAAAGAAATATTATGAAGCGCTAATAAAAAGGTTAGTCCGCCTCAAGAATCATATCTCGTGTATAGTAGACTATCCTGTTGCAGTTGGGGCAATAGTTTACCTTCGTGCCAGACTTTATTGCAATGACCTCTCCTTCGGGCAATTTCATATGGCAGCCCCCACAAGAACCATGTTGAATACCCACGACAATATTGGTGCCCTTTCGTTCAACTAACCGATTATAACGAGAAAGAGTTGTTTGATCGATATTAGCTTCTGCCTCGGCACGTTGCCCCGCCAATTCATCAAGTTTTTTTTCAAGATTCGATTCGCGTTCATCAATTTCAGCCTGTGCTTTGGCTTTAGCAGCATTTGCTTCCTCCAACTCGATCTTAGCTGTCTTTACCACCTCTGCGTGAACATCCATTTCTTCCAATATATTGATCTCGTCGGTCTCAAGATTTGAAATGGATTCCTTGCAGGTTTCTTGTTGGCGCCCTAACGCCTTATATTCCTGATTATCCTTAGTCTCCAGTTGCTGGCGAGAATAAGTACGAATCTTCTCTTCCTCACCCTGAATCTCAGTTTCCAAGGCGTTCTTACGTACTTCAAGATCCTTTGATTTCTGCTCAGCTTTTACATTCGCTTCCTCAGCATTATCAGATCGCCCATTCACTTCGGCTCGCTCGTGTGCCAAGCCGGAAATTTCCTCTTTTGCTCGAGCAATCGAACGGTCTCTTTCCTGAAGTACTAAAAGTTTCTCAATGTCTTCGTGCATGAAGGGCAGACAAACTAGGCCTCCAGCGAGAGCAAGTCAACTGTAGGGAGTTGGGAATAAATTTTTAGTGGTTTTCAAAGACAGAACCCTCACGGTCAAACATTAATCCATAATGCAGGAGCAAATTATCATCCTCGATTTCGGATCGCAATACACACAAGTCATTGCGCGCCGTATTCGTGAATGCAAAGTTTATTCCACCATCCTTCCCTATAACACCTCCGCCAAGGAAATCGCCTCCATGAACCCAAAGGGCCTCATTCTTTCCGGAGGCCCGATGAGCGTCTACAGCCGAAAGGCACCACTGCCCGATAAGGAGATATTTAATCTGGGCATACCAGTGCTGGGCATCTGTTTCGGCCTTCAAGTAATGGCAAAATTCCTGGGTGGGAATGTAGAACGCGGACTGAAGCGTGAGTATGGTAAAGGTAACCTCTCCGTAAAAGACGGTCGGTGCACGCTTTTCAAAGGCCTCCCTAAAAGCCTTCAGGTATGGAACTCACACGGTGACAAACTCACCGAGTTACCAGAAGGATTTAAGACCGTTGCGATCACAGAAAATTCTCCTCACGCTGCCATTGAGAACCGTAAACGACAACTTTTTGGAATACAATTCCACCCGGAGGTTGTGCATACCCCAAAGGGAAAACAAATTATTGGTAATTATGTTCAAAAAATTTGTGGATGCGGGCGTAAATGGACTATGCGTAGCTATATTGAGAAATCCGTAGATGACATCCGAGCGCAGGTTGGCAAGGAACACGTTATCTTGGGCCTATCTGGTGGTGTGGATTCCAGCGTAACCGCAGCACTCATACACAAAGCGATAGGCAGGCACCTCACCTGCATTTTTGTTAATAACGGAGTTTTACGCGCCAACGAAGCCGAAGCAGTAAAAAAACTCTTCAAAGACAATTTCAAATGCAACTTTCTATATGAAGACACCGCCAAATTATTCCTGAGAAAACTCAAAGGGGTTACCGATCCAGAAACAAAACGAAAGATTATTGGCAATACGTTTATTGACGTATTCCAAAAAGCCACACGCAAGGTCGGTAAAGCCAAGTTTCTGGCTCAAGGCACACTATATCCGGATGTCATCGAGTCGGTACCCATCGCCGGCAATCCAGCGGCCTTGATAAAAAGCCATCACAATGTAGGGGGACTGCCAGAAAAAATGAAATTTGAACTTGTTGAACCATTGCGCTGCCTGTTCAAAGATGAAGTACGTCAACTCGGCACTGAACTCGGCCTCCCCAAAGAAGTAGTATGGCGTCAACCCTTCCCCGGCCCAGGACTTGCCGTTCGCTTATTGGGCGACCTCACTGAAAGCCGCCTTGAAATCCTCCGAAACGCAGATCGCATCGTCGTCGAAGTTATGAAGCAGCATAATTGGTACTACAAGGTCTGGCAGAGCTTTGCTGTTCTTTTACCCGTTAAAAGTGTCGGAGTAATGGGTGATGAACGCACCTATGAATACACCATTGCCGTGCGCATTGTGGAAAGCAAAGATGGCATGACAGCAGATTGGGTAAAGCTGCCAGCCTCTCTTCTAGAAACAATTTCAAGCCGAATCATCAACGAAGTCGATGGTGTTAACCGTGTTGTTTACGACATCACCAGTAAGCCTCCCGGCACGATCGAATGGGAGTAACCCACACAGAGTAAGGGTACCTAAACAGTGAAATGAAATTTGACCGTGACAGGCATACGACCACCTCTGAATACTACTCGTTTTCAACAACCGATAAAACTCCTGTACTGGGAACACTTGGCAAGTGGGTAAACTGGATATTGTCCAAAAGCCTCGACGTCAGATTAGAAAGGTCTAGCCCTAATAAACGGAAAGAGCAGGTCAGCTTTCAATCAGAGACGAACATCAAAAACCAACAGTTTGCCAGATTGGCCGAACGTTTAAATGGATTGTTTGGACAAATAGGGCTAGAGACTTGCGAAAACAAAATCCAACAGGATATTATTTTATTTGATAAAATTTTCAGGGAATGCCCCATATCGAGTTTGAATGGAGGCATGGGCTATAATAATGGACTGTTTTGCTTCTGCCTTATTCGTGCCATCCAGCCTGACATAGTGATAGAATCTGGCATTTGGAGAGGATACAGCACCTATCTCATCGATAAATCCACCTCGGAGAAAGCGCGCATTCTCTCGTTCGATATCAACCTTAGTTTAATAGAATGGAAAAGCCCAAAAGCCAATTATCACGATTATGATCTAAGCGATTATACAGAACCTATTAATGGCAAAACATTAGCGCTCTTTGATGACCATGTTTCACATTTTGATAGGATTAAATATTGTTTTGATAAGAATATTGAATTCGTCATATTGGACGATGACGTGTCTGTGGAAACCGTCCATAGTGATGGATGCCCACCCATTCCAACAGCAAATATGTTGGTTAACTATGAACAAATACCTCATCGCTTCAGCTGGGTCTCTAATGGCAGAAAAGGACAAGCCGATATATCAAAATTGGATACTGAATTTATCAATAAAAATTACTCTTACCTTAGTGCTCCTGATTTCTTTGAGTATACGGGATATCAAAACACATCGACTACATCAGTTATGACAAAAAGACATTGCGAACTACATCCGCACGATCAATAGCCACATATCAAAAATATTATTATTGTGCTTAGAAAGCTCCTTCAGGCTACTCGTAATTTTTTTGACCAACGTCAAAGGAACACCAATACCTTAATGCCTGTGGAGTTTGAAAAACGTGACATTAAAATTTTTGATTACGTCATCAACAATCAATTAACCATGGTTTCTGCAGAACGTCTGATCGCCACCATTCAAGCTTGCAAATACGTCATATTAAACGAAATACCCGGAGACTTTGTAGAGTGCGGTGTATGGCGTGGCGGTAATTCTATCGCAGCCAAACTAATATTTGAAGCATACGGCTCAAATAAAAAAGTAATTTTAATGGACACTTTTGCAGGCATGACAGAACCGACAGAATGGGACGAGTCTACAAGACATAAAACCCCTGCCAAAAAACGTTTTCAGGAAGAGCAAAAAGAATCACACAACGCTTGGTGTTACGCTTCGCTAGAAGAGGTAAAAGGAAATTTTACGAAGGCTGGAGCAGGGCCTATAGGAGTAGAATACATTGTTGGAGATATCACAGAAACACTACGTACAACTAAAGGTTTACCATCTGAAATATCGGTGCTCAGACTGGATACTGATTGGTATGAATCCACAAGATCTGAGGTGGAAGTACTTTACCCCCTACTCACATCTGGAGGAGTATTGATAGTTGATGATTATGGGCATTGGAACGGCGCTAGAAAGGCGATTGAGGAATATTTCGACAAGAACCCCGCAAAACGCCCATTACTTCAATATACCGACTACACCGGAAGAATGGGAATCAAGGAATAGAACGATCAAACGATCGCCAAAGCCTATCGGTAAATACCACCTTTATGCGCGCAATACGGGCTGTGTTATTCAGGAGCTGATTCTTCTGAAGTCGCCTCAAAATTGGCCTCTTTTTGGCCATGCAGATTCTCATCTAAATGCGGTGTGCCCGCCTTTGTTTTCCTTGGCGCTTCTTCTTCTGATCCAGCTACTGAGACCTCCAACCTCTTCTTGGGTCTCTTGGAAGTTTCAATAATCCCATCGGAAAACTCAAGAACATGACCCTGATGAATGAGCCAATGCAGATCAGAGATAACCTGATTTTCCCCACTACTTCCATTCTCTAAATCGGAATCCTCCTCGACCTTACTCGCCCCATCTCCTCTAGCATCTCTCAAGTGTTCAAGTATCTGACGGCGTGTGCAATTATTGGTCGCATCAATAAATTGCATAATGCGTCTGACACTCTCACTGACAGGTTCCGATTCAATATCTAGGAAACTGGGTCTAGCAACAGACACGTGTGTAACTTTTTTATCCTTTTTGAAGAACTGAAGCCCGAGGTTCGAAAAAATCCTGCTTAGATGTGTCGAAAGTTGCATTGGGAAATGCTTTTGCCTGTGCCACTGGTCCTTTAGAAACTCCGCCAACTGGCGGGGTTCTTGTAACGATTTGGCATTTTCGCCAGATATAAAGCAGCTCTGCGTTTCTTCAAATACTTCCTCTAGGTGATTAGACTCAAAATGAGCCTGAACCTCATCACGCCGACCAAAAACATTCTTCTCATCTGTTTTTTTAGTAACGAATTCAGTTTTCCACTTACACTCCTCAAGCCATTCGTTGACAGCCGCCTCATCCTTAATAATTTGAATCCGAGATTTGAATTTTTCAAATGGCATCCTTGGCAAATGTTCTGTATGGAATACTACTAAATCATTCTGATAATTATGATGATTGGGAGCTCCCAAATATTTGCCAGTTACACCGCACTTCGCAACAAAAGTGAAATTTCCTTTAGGCCCTTCAGTCTCAGTTTTTTGTGTCTCGTAAAAGTCTTCAAAGCAACTAGAAAGTGCGTGCCGAACACACTGCTCTTTGGTCAACCAGACCGTTTCGTCCAGCTTACACTGAAACAGCCTTTGACGTTCCTCTTTATCATCAGAATTATTCTGACGACTCAATTTAATAGAATATCTACTCGACCGATTCAAAATTAACAAAGCAATCTGAAAGAGTGGGTAAGCCCTACCAGTGAGTTTTATTTCCTTAGCGATAGATTCTACTCCCTTTTCATCCGGAACAAAATCCACCTTTAAGTTTAGATTAGGCACCTTAGGCCTTTGAAAACTGTCTCCTTTCCCGTGGTGCTTCATGCGACCGCCTCGCGATCCTTGCGGGACACGTCTTTCTCTTCTTTCTCCGCCACCCCTTCTGCTACCACTTCTACCCTTACTCTTGGAGCCACTCGACTCACGCGCTTTATTATCACCGCGGCCTTGCTGATTTTGAATTTTTCTTCCCCCACCTCTTCGCGCATCACCTCCTCGATCGTTTCCAGAATGACTTGCATACTTGTTCTTGCCAGAGTCTTCCTGAGCCCATTCGGGCAAGAATTGAAAATCCAGTGAGATATCGTTGTCAGAGGGTTCGCTCATAGACGGCACTTGTCTCATCAAGTGGGTATGCAAAATTTGCGCGGTTTGTCATCATAAAGCAAGCGCGAGCTTTTGAATATTGCCTGTTAACAACAGTCAAACTTCATGATCTTGCCCAAATGTATTCTTCAAGGCTAGATATTGGTATGTCCCATAAGGAGTTTGTCCATCTGCACGTACACAGTGAGTTCTCCATGCTCGATGGAGCATGTAGATTGGATAAGCTTGTAGACCATGCCGTAGAATTAAAATTTTCAGCTCTCGCTATTACTGATCACGGCGTAATGCATGGGGTAATTGATTTTTACCAGCAAGCTAAAGCCAAAAAATTAAAACCTATCATTGGTTGCGAAGTATACATTGCACCAACAAGCAGATTTGAGCGCAAAGCGAATAGCAGGACAGGCAAGGATGGCTATAACCACCTTTTACTATTGGCAGAGAATCATATCGGATATCATAATCTAGTAAAACTCACGACTGCTGCACATTTGGAAGGTTT
>CAJWKQ010000188.1 GCA_913041895.1 uncultured Verrucomicrobiales bacterium | reverse complement strand
GTCTCCTTCTCGTGGGATGGAGATACCCTTTTGGAGGAAATTTCACTCAATTTGAACGCCGGTGAACACGTCGGCCTCGTCGGCCGCAACGGCTGCGGAAAGTCCACACTCCTCAAGCTGATGGCCAACGACATTACGCCTGAACATGGAGAAGTCAGGCGCGCAAAAAATTTGCGCATGACTCGGTTGATGCAAGAGGTGCCAATGGGAAATCAGAAAACCGTTGACGAGCTCATTGCTGACCAAATTGAACTACCAGAGGAAGAGATCTGGCGCCGCGATAAGGCCGTTAACCGTATTATTGATCAGATGGATCTTGATGGATCCGCGTCCTTTGCAAGCCTGTCATCTGGAATGAAGCGACGAGCGCTTCTCGCTCAAGCGCTCGTCGGAAAACCTGACGTACTACTTTTGGATGAGCCCACTAATCACCTCGACATCGATTCCATTATTTGGCTTGAAGGATTTCTCAGGGCATACTCAGGCACACTTTTATTCATTACGCACGATCGAGCCTTCTTGCAGGTTGTCGCCACACGCATACTAGAAATCGACCGCGGCCATCTCTTCGATTGGGCCTGTGACTACCAAACCTTTCTCATTCGTAAAAAGGCCGCACTTGAAGCAGAAACGCACCAGAACAAGCAGTTTGATAAGAAGCTTGCTCAAGAAGAAGTTTGGATCCGCAAGAGTATTCAAGCGCGCCGGACACGCAATGAGGGCCGCGTACGTGCTTTGAGAAAAATGCGCGCCGAGCGCAAGCAACGCCGTAATCAGACCGACTGTGTCAACTTGCAAGCGAATGAAGCGGATCGTTCTGGACAACTAGTTGCCGAAACCAAGAATCTTTCATTCAGATATGACGATAGTACAATTATAAATGACTTATCTACGTTGATTACCTGTGGGGACAAAATTGGTATTATTGGCCCAAATGGATCGGGAAAAACCACCCTTATTAAGCTGCTTCTTGGCGAGCTGAAACCTACCGAAGGTTCCGTCCGTCATGGAACCAAATTAGAGACTGTATACTTTGATCAACTTAGAGAACAGATACGGGGCGAGCTCAGTATAATAGAAAACGTAGCGGAGGATCGCAAAACCGTTGTAGTAAATGGGCGCACCAAAAATGTCTACAGTTATCTGCAGGATTTCCTTTTCACGCCTGATGAAGTCCGCAAACCCGCAAATACTCTTTCGGGAGGAGAGAGAAATAGGCTTCTCCTCGCAAAACTATTCCAGCATCCCGCCAATTTGATAATAATGGATGAGCCTACCAATGATCTTGATGCCGAAACACTGGAATTGCTTGAGGAGGTTATTTCTAATTTCAAAGGCACACTGTTACTCGTAAGTCATGATCGCGCCTTTCTTAATAACGTTGTCCAAAGCACTCTGGCATTTGAAGAGAATGGCACCGTGCGAGAGATGGCTGGGGGTTATGACGATTATATTGCTCATCAAAGAAATCTAAAACCGGCCCCACATCTCTCGAAAAAACAAAAGTCTAAAACTAAGCCGAGGCCAAAAAACGCTCAAAAGCTTACTTATAAGGAGAAAAAGCTACTTGAAACTTTACCCGAAAATATTTCGGCACTTGAAAAAGAAAAAACAGCTCTACAAGAGCAAATCAATCTTCCAGGATTCTTTAAGCTCCCACACGAAGAAACCACCTCCGTGACCAAACGCTTGGAAATTCTGGAAGCCGAGCTCCTTGCTGCTTACTCCCAATGGGAATCTTTGGATGCCCGTGCATAATTTACACACAACGTTTCAGTCGTGTAGATCTTCGCTTCTTTGACTCGTAATTTACCATTTCTTGCGCCGCCTCTAAATCAACCAATTCGAATCTAGCATGTATCTCTGGTGGGCATTGTGCTAATTTCCAAAGGTCCACCGACACTACGGAACCGAGCTTTGGATACCCTCCAATCGTTTGATGATCATTTAATAGAACAATAGGCCGTCCATCCGGCGGGACCTGAACGGCACCCAAACAGATCCCTTCAGATAACATTTCCCTTTCTGGAGACTCAATCAGGCTGCCCTCCAGTATGTAGCCCATCCGATCTGAGCGGTTTGATACCGTAAAATCACCCCCTAATAAAGTGTCGTGCGCTGTACGACTAAATTGCTCAAACTGGTATCCAGGAATAAGCCGTAATGTGACAGAATCCGAATAACGAGGCACTGATTCCATGGGTAGCGCCCATTGCTCATCGTTAGCCGGACCGCATTGCAATTTCTGGCCAGCTTTGAGCGGATATCCTATCCCTTCCCGGATCACTGTGGCCGTACTTCCAAAGAATTCCTCTGCCTTAAATCCTCCTGACACCGCTAAATAGGTTCGCATTCCTTTGGTGGCATAACCCAATTCAATCATGTCTCCTGGCTGTAATTTATGACTACGCCATAGTGCCTTTGTTCGGCCATTCACTCGCAATGGCATTGGCGCCCCCGCGACCGCAATGATTGTTTCTACTATACATTCCATTCGCACCCCCCCTTGTGCCACCTCCAGAGCCGTAGCCCCATGTTCATTCGCACAAAGGCGGTTTGCCCAGTAAAAGGCCTCCCAATCAAGAGGGCCCCCTGACGTTAGTCCAATTGAGTGATGGCCAAAGCGTCCTGCATCCTGCATCAGACTTAACACGCCCGGATCTACAACTCGTAATACAATCAAAGTTGCCCTCCCAAATCCATGTATTGATCGCGGTCAATCGCTTCAAAACGCACACAATCTCCCACTCGTACCGGCATCGGTTCTGAAGCCTGAAGATCAAACATCCGCACGGGGCAACGCCCGATCAGGTTCCAACCTCCAGGTGACTCGGAGGGATAAACAGCTGTCTGTCGACCCGCAATTCCCACTGCTCCGCAAGGCACTCTTTTACGAGGCGTACTCAACCGGGGAACCGCAATTCGCTCATCAACCTCACCTAAGTACGCAAAACCAGGTGCAAAACCGATAGCGTATACCTGATATTCTTTTTCCTGATGCAGAGCAATGACCTCCTCACTCCTAAGCCTCTTGGACTCAGCTAGGGCTTTTAAATCTGCTCCTGCTTCAAAGCCATACCACACCGGTAAAGTCACCACTCGCTCTACCTCTAAAATCTTCTGAGATTCATCCACTTCAGTCACGCAAACTTCCAAGCGCAACTTCATATCAGAGCCATTTACCTGATCTGCTCGATATATAACCAGAAGCGATGCATAGGAAGGGATTGTATCTATGACCATGCTCCCAAACTCACTACGAACAGCTTGATCTATTCGTCTTACTCGACCCAAAACCCCCTTTTCCATATCTTTGCCACAATAGACGATGAAGGTATTTTCGCCCGCCACCTCAATGTATGGAAAATCATCCATTATTTATAATCGCTCGAAGTTTCTTGATGCTCCTAATTCCATCATGATTATCCCCGTGTACACACAATGAATCTGCCTTTATTCTAATTCGGCGACCAGAATCAGTTTTTACCTCCCCGGAATTCATCAATATATATACCTGCTCTTCAATTTCTTCAGCGTTAAGCAGCGATCCCGTTTGACCACGTGAAAGCAAACCTCCCGCATCGGTGTAACGCCGATCTGCAAACGCCTCAGTAAGCACCTGCGAATCATCATTCATCACTCCGGGCTGGGCCTGAATCATTAGGGGCCGATCCCCTATAGCACACCGTATAGCCGCTAAAATTTCGGCCGATGACATCATGTCCTGATATAAGGCTCCGTGCGGCTTCACGTAGTCCACCGGAGCCAGTGAAGCCAGTGTGGCAACCTGTTCTGTAACCCAATCCGTAATTTGTTCGGGCGTACTACCCAAGGAGACTCTACCGAAGTTTTTCCTATCTGGATATCCGGGATGCGCGCCAATACTGACTTTATACTCCTGCGCTAAAATAACCGTCTCACGCATTAATTCCATACTCCCTGCATGAACACCGCAGGCGATATTGGCCTGATCGATAAACGGCATTACTGCACCCTCACAAGCGAATCCTTCCCCAAGATCACAATTGAGTTTCATTTTTTACGCAAAACAGATCCAAAAAATCCGTCTGTACCATCAACATGTGGATATAGCCGAAGTGCCGGACTTTCTAGGGCAAAGTCTGGGTGCCTGCCTGTAAACTCAGTTACCTGAGCTTCATTTTCCTCGGGGAGTATTGAACAGGTGGCGTATACCAGTCGGCCTCCTGCTTTTACTAATCTAGCAGCACTTTCCAGAATTGCCTTTTGACGTTGTTTCAATTCGACCAGATCTGCTTGAGTTGTTCGACGTCGCAAATCTGGATTACGACGCCATGTCCCGGTACCCGAACACGGCACGTCTAGTAAAACCCAATCCGCCGAATCACGGTGACGTTTAACCACGTTGTCCCGTTCACTTTTAATCACTCTAACCTGCACATTACTCACACCCGCTCGACCGAGCCTTGGCTTCATCTGGCCTAGACGTTTTCCAGAAACATCCCACGCCAGAATCCGGCCCCGGTTTTCCATTTGGGCAGCCAGAGCTAACGTTTTTCCCCCTGCCCCCGCACAAAAGTCTATGCCTTTTTCGCCGGGTTTTGCCTGTACCAGCTGGGCAACTAACTGTGAACCTTCATCCTGCATTTCAAACCATCCATCGCGAAACGCTTTCATTCCAAAAAGTGCACCCCTCTTCCCCAAGCGAATTCCCAATTTAGAATGCGAAGTTGGACGTGGAGCTAAACCCTCCTGAGTCAGTACCTTTAACGCCTCTTGTCGATTTGTTTTTATCGTATTCACCCTCAAGTCCACAGATGCTTCCTGTTTCATGGCATCCATTGCTTGAGCAAGTTCTCCATTAAATATTTGCACCAATTGCGACTCCATCCACCCGGGAAAATGGTGGCGCACCGAAAGGGGCATTGCTTCACTTATGGCAGTTCGGCCCGCCACATTTTTTATGAACCTAATTTCACTTTCACTCAAAGTGGGAGGGCAATATTGTTGGCCGCAAAATGCAGCTTTCAATTCTTCAAGCCCGAGCTCATCCAATAAAACAGCAGCTACCAAAATTTTTGTGCGGGCACTTAGCGACACCTCATTTTGTTTTAAGTGCCAATTCAGAAGAGCCTCATTGCGCAGCACTGAATAGATCATGCGGGAAACCGCCCCACGGTCCTTGGAGCCAATAAACCTACGGCGCCGAAAATATTGATTCAGAAACGCGTCTACAGGAGCTCTAGTTTCCTGCAGCCACAGCTCTTCCACTTCGTTCAATGCCTCAATGGCTGCGGCTATACGAGCGCCCGGTTTCATAAAGCCCTATTTTGAACCATCTTAGTACGAGGAACGAAGATAAAAATAAATTCTTCTCAAGCTTTCCATTGATTATTACCCCATCTAGCATCAATAGAACTGACATGAATCGACGCCATTTTATAGCAACCACTTCCGCATCTCTTGCCGTATTACCGCTAAATGCACAACCTATTAGAAGAGAGCGTATCCGCATAGGACAAATCGGGCTGGCACACCCGCATGCCTCCGGCAAATTGAATGCCATACGATCCCTTCAAGACACCTATGAACTCGTCGGCGTCGTGGAGCCTAATCCATCTCTGCGCAAAAAGACGAAGGGCGTTGATTTTATTTCGCTGGAAAAATTGATGAACACTCAAGGCCTGAAAGCGGTCGCCATTGAAACACACGTCAAAGACTTGGTTTCAACAGCCATGCCGATCATAGAAGCAGGCAAACACATCCATTTGGATAAACCCGCAGGCCCCAATCTAGAACCATTTGAAAAGCTGCTTGCCTCAGCAAAGAGGCAAAAACTATGTGTACAGATGGGCTATATGCTCCGGTATAATCCCGCTTTTGAATTCATGTTTAACGCCGTAAGAAAAGACTGGTTTGGAGAAATCATGGAAATCGACGCCATGATGGGGAAAAAGGCAAGCGCATCAATGCGTAAAGAACTTGCAGTTTATTCAGGCGGAGGTTTTTTTGAACTGGCATGCCATATTTTGGATGCTGCGATTTACATCCTAGGAAAACCCGAAGCTGTACATGGATTCAATCTCCGTACTCGCAAAACAAATGGAGATACTTTTGCCGATAATCAATTAGCTGTCCTTAAATATAAAAATGCAACTGCCTGTCTACGTTGCAACCATAATGATCCTTTCGGTTTTCCGCGCAGACGATTTAACATTGCCGGCACTAAAGGCGGAATGGAAGTGCAGCAACTTGAATCAGGTCAATTTACCCTGAATCTTGATCAAACAAAAGGTGAGTTCAAAAAAGGAACACAGACTGTTCAGCTAAATGGAGGCAGGAGTTACGTTGCTGAATTTGCGGATCTGGCCAAAGTCATCCGAGGGGAGAAAGAGCTCGCGTGGAGCTACAACCATGACTTGACGGTGCACAAAACCCTACTGGAAGTCTGTGGCATGGATTAGTTCAAGTGCCACGTGTGTCCCCAAATAATTCAATCTGAAGGCG
>CAJWKQ010000187.1 GCA_913041895.1 uncultured Verrucomicrobiales bacterium | reverse complement strand
ATAAGCCGGTATGTGTTTCCGGTAAAGTCCACCCATCAATTCGTAGCAAGGGACATCCAGAGCTTTTCCTTTGATATCCCAACAGGCCATTTCAATGGCACTGGCAGCACAGACAACCGAGCCTTTGCGTTCAAAATATACCGGTTGGTGGAAAAATAGATCGCGTAAATGCTCAATATTCATCGGATCCAACCCGACGGTTTCCGGGCCGAGGTGCGAGTCAATCAAAGTTTTGATCAGTGGGGCATTCCCGATTCCTTCACCCAAGCCGGTGATTCCCGAATCGGTGTGCACTTTCACTAGGGCGTGCTGTCGAACTTGAAAACCACCCCGTGATATATGCATGGAAGAAGCCAGTGGCTTCTTCAGTAGAAAAACTTCAATTTCAGTTATCGTCATCCGTGACATTGGGGTTGTATTTTAATTTCAAACCGTGTTTGACATGGCAAATTCAGAGGATTTTTGCGCTTCAGCTTTAAGTTCATCCAGTTCTCGGAACTGAGCGACTTTACGTGATTTGTTGTCAGCTTCGGCGGCCGAATAATCCTGGTCACGATCGTAAAAAATGACCTGACTGCCGGCCTTCTCAAAACAGAAAGGGACGTGCAACAAATTGGAGAGTTTTTCTCTAACCGCTGACTGGTGTTCTAACGGAACGAAGAGTAGCATAAATCCACCCCCTCCAGCACCGGTGATTTTTCCACCTAAGGCACCTGATTGCCGTGCAGCATTGTAGAGCTCAGTGATGGCTGAATTAGATATTTCATCACTGATAGCCTGTTTGGCTAACCATCCTTCATGTAGTAGTTCTCCAAATTCCTTGATGGGACCGCTTCCACACAAAATCGAAAGTGATTCTTCTACCATATCACGCAGAATCCGTAACTGACGGCGTTTGGTCTCCAGAGATTCCACGTATTGTCCGGCGACTTTGTCTGCGGTACGCTTGATGCCTGTGTAAAATAGCATTAGATGAGAGGTGAGTTCGTCCTGACGATCCGAAGGAATAATTACTGGTCGGACACTGATTTCTCCCGAGGTATGAAAGGAAATATGGTTGAACCCACCGTAGGCTGCATTAACCTGATCCTGAGATCCGACATTCTCTTTCAGAATGTCTTGCTCAATCATGATGCTTTCATTGGCTAATTGCTCCTTGGTTGCCATGTGCCCTTGTAGGGCGTGAAGGGCATTAAGTAGACCTACAGTGAACGAGGAACTACTTCCCATCCCACTACGTGCGGGCAAATCACCATCATGATGAATCTCAATCCCTCTTTGGAGTTTCAGGAAATTTAGCGTGGCCCGAACCGAGGGATGCTCTATTTCTTCTATTTGGTTAGTGCTCTCGATTTGTGAATAGACCACGCGAAATTGATGTTCAAAAAATGGAGGAAGGTAGCGGGCATTAATGTAACAATATTTATCTATAGTTGTGGATAGTACCGCACCGCCGTGTTCCCGATACCAGCCCGGATAATCCGTACCTCCACCAAACATGGAGATTCTAAACGGTGTGCGAGTAATAATCATTTTTCCGCTATATATGTCCTGATTGAACTGGTTCTATCGGGTAGATACACAATCCTACCCCGATCGAAAGCAGCACATCACGTGCCATCTTTGGTGGGTTTTCGGTAAAAAATGAAAAAAACCAAAAAAAGAGTATTTTTGGTTTTAAAGGATTAATTCAGGCGAAATGGGCCTGATTTTCCGAGATAAATGCTTCAGCCAAAGGCAAAGTTTCGGGGGTTCCAATATCGAGAAATGGAGAGTTTACAGAGTGTGCGTTGAGCTTAATTCCCTCCCTAATAAATTCCGGAAATACATCCTTTTCTAGGCTTAGTGGCCTTGACTTAAGGAAGCTTTTTAAGAGGGAGTTTCTTAAGAGATAAACCCCACCATTTATTTGACCTGCCCCAGGTCGTTTTTCATCAAAATCTGTAATGCGATTGGATTCGTTGATGTGCACACTGCCATAACGAGCGGTATCTGGTACGGGTCGTGTCACTATGACTCCCTCAGCATCATCCAAATCCGAATGAAGCAAATTGAGGTCAGGAAAAATCAAAGAATCGCCGTTTAGCACCAGTAATAGATCGGGTTCTTTTTCAATTTTATTAGCTGCGAAAGCCAAGCCTCCTCCAGTGCCCATTGGTTTAGGTTCATTAATACAACACACATTCATCTCTGGAACAGGTAGAGTGCTGAAATGTTTTTCAAGAACTTCCGCCCGATAGCCCGTAGAAATAATTATGTCCCTAATGCCTTGTGTTTTAAGCCAGCGTACTATCCATTCGATGAAAGGCTTGCCATTCACTGGCACCATGGGTTTAGGTAAATCACCGAGTAAGCTCTTAATTCTCGTGCCGAAACCTCCGGCAAGAATGACTGCGGTGATGTTACTCAAGTCAGACATTAAACATTGGAGTAGATCGTATTGCGAATGATGGTGTAACCTTTGATTAGTTCCTGGATGCCTCGATCCAGATCCCATTCGGTTTCAAATCCGGTATTCAGTAATCGCTGGTTGGATACGATGTAGTCCCGCTTGTCAGGGTCTTCTCCTACTTCGGCTTCTACAAAGACAAACTGAGGTAGGTGTTTCTGAATTTTGGCGCACAGTTCCAACTTGGAGAGGTTGGCTTCCTCCAGGCCAGCATTGAAAGGTTTGCCTTTCATGGATTCAAAATTCTCTATGGCGTGGTCAAACACACGGGCAATATCACGAACATGGATGTAGTTCCGCTTGAAGTGCCCTTCAAATATCAGCAAAGCACGGTCATTTACGGCCCGATAAACAAAGTCGTTTACCAGTAAGTCCAGTCGCATGCGCGGGGCCATGCCGAAAACTGTAGCGAGGCGAAAACTAACACTATTATCGCGGCTCAGAACTTCCTCCTCGGCGGCCACCTTCGTTTTTCCATAGAGCGTGATGGGACGAAGAGGCGTTTCCTCCGTGCAAAATTTCCCCTCTTCACCTACACCATATCCACTATTGGTAATGGGCATAATGATTCTTTGATCGGGACTAGAAAGTTCGCAAAGTGTTTTTACTGCACCATGATTTACGCTTTCAGCGGCTTCCTTATCGTCGTTACACAGGGGTGCTCCCACTAGTGCGGCTAGCGGGATAATGATGTCGGCTTCCTTGAGCAACGGTTTCACTTTTTCAGGATCGCGACAATCTCCGCGAACGACTTGAAACCCTTCGTAATGGCAGCAGTCAGCCAGACTATTTTGCCGGAACATAAAGTTGTCCAGTACGGTTACGTGGTGACCTTTACTAAGGAGATGGGGTGTCATGACCGAACCAAGGTAGCCGGCGCCTCCTGTAATGAGTATATTCATGTTATAGATAGATTAAAATTCGATTTGGTTAACGATTTCAGAACCGATAGTAAGAGAGGCTGTTGCTGCCGGGCTGGGAGCGTTCAATACATGTAACGCTTTGTTGCCTCGTGCAAAATGAAAGTCCTGAACAAGGCCACCTTCTGGGGACATGGCCTGGGCTCTTACTCCAGCACCACCAGTGATCAGATCATCAGGCTTTACTGCGGGTATAAGTTTTTGGAGTTGTTTGCAGAAATAGTTTTTACTGAAGGAGCTACGTAACTCGTGTAGACACATCTTCGGGTATTTAACCGCAAATCGCCACAAACCAGGATAGGTTATCGCGTCAAATAAGTCGTAGAGGTTGATAGTGGTTTTTCTGTAGCCCTCTCTTGCAAATGCCAAAACTGCGTTAGGTCCTGCCTCAATTTCCCCATTAATGAGACGTGTAAAATGTACTCCCAAAAAAGGGAATTCAGGGTTTGGCACGGGGTAAATGAGATGGTTGACTAAATGTTGAGATTCTTCTTTGAGCTTATAGTACTCGCCTCGGAAGGGTACGATTCGTAAATCCCTTTTCTGACCTGTTAACTGACTGACTCGGTCGCAATGTAAACCGGCGCAGTTAATGATCCACTCAGCATCAAAGTCACCTGCATGGGTTTCGACAGTCCAATTATTACCTTCAATAAGACCTGTTACTTTGGCGTTTGTAATAATCTGGCCGCCCAGTGATTCAATTTCCTTCACCAAAGCGCACACGACTGCCTCATAATTAACAATTCCTTCTTGGGGGACTTTAAGGGCGGCAATACCCCCTATTTGAGGTTCAATTTCCAGCATTTCTTCACGGCATAATTTTCTTAGTCCTTCTAAGCCGTTTGCGTGGCCTCGCTCATAGAGATTGTTCATGCGAGCTACTTCTTCCTCATTGCTCGCGACTACCAGCTTTCCGCAAATTTCATGAGGTACATCGTGTTTCACGCAAAATTCTGACATCTCGCGGATGCCTTCAACAGCGAGCTTGGCCTTGAGTGATCCGGGGGTGTAGTACAAGCCACAATGTAATACACCGCTGTTATGCCCAGTTTGGTGTTTACCTGGGGCTTCCTCTTTTTCCAGTACAGTAACCTTCGTTCCGGGGTGCTTGAGGAGAAGTTGACGTGCTGTGGCCAAACCCACTATACCGCCACCGATGATTAAACTAGATGGTGCCCTCAACCTCCTAACCTCCGGTCTCCTATTAGCAGAATAGAAGGTTTTTGAAAAGACCGACCGGCCGGAGGTCCCGTTAAGGGCCTCACGGCCGGTGGTATAACCCAACAATTTCCAACAAACTTTTTCCTGGTTGACGGTGCCGTCCATGGCTGTGTCATCCCGAGTGGTGTATAAAAAAACCTATCGCAGAAGCTGCAGGGCAGCCTGCGGCAACTGGTTGGCTTGCGTGAGCATTTGTGTACCTGATTGCACCAGAATCTGGTAACGGGCATAGTTGGTGGCTTCAGTTGCCACATCCACGTCCGCCACACGACTGATTGCCGAGGAGAGGTTCTCCTTGGTGATCGAGAGCTGATCACTGGTGAAGTTCAGTCGGGATTGCACAGCACCCAACTGCGCACGGTCAATCGCGATCTGAGCAATGGCTGATTTCACCTTATCGAGAGCGGTTCCCGCATTATTTGCAGTCAATAGATCAATGCCAGAGGTTACTGCAGCACTGTATGCTCCAGCCGAAGTGCCTGCTCCAAGATCAATGGGAGGCATTTCAAAGGTTTGGCCTTCTGAATCAACCGTTACGTTAATGGTGGCCGGTCCAAACATAGATACCGCGTTATAATCCTTGGTTCGCGTGTTATTAACGTAATCCTGCAATTGTTTAAATTCCTTTTGATATAGCTGCAAGTCACCCGAGGACTTCGTGCCGTCCTTCGCTAGCATGGCCAGCTCACCCATACGACGGAGGGCTTTATCCATCGTTTTCATAAAGCCGTCTTGGGTTTGGGTAAAGGACACCGCGTTGACAACATTACTCATGGCAGAGTCCAGACGTTTAATCTGGGCACGTAGACGTGAGGTTACGGCCAAGCCCGCCGCATCGTCGGAGGGTTTGATGATTCGTGAACCAGAACTTAATCGGCTCAGTGACTTAGATAACTCCGTTTGACTAACATTCAAGTTGTTAGCCGTCTGGAGGGCTTCCATGTTGGTATTAATAACCATTGTTCGTTCCTTCTTTTCTTTTTATTGGTTGGTGGGTTTAAAAATCCGTTTTCGTTTATTAATTTTTAACTAGTAACTTTGCTTTCATTTTGTCCACAGCTGAACCGGCCGCAGCCTGATTGTTCTTTCTGATTTCTTCATATATTTCGTGTCGTAAAACATTTACTTCCCGTGGTGCTTCAATACCGATTCTTACATTGTCACTGTCTACACGGAGAACACTCACTGTTACGTTTCCGTTTATTACAATGCTTTCTTTCGGTTTCCTGGATAAGACCAACATGGGCTTAAAATCTTTCTTAAAATCAAAATCTAGTTTCCCATCGGGTGTGACAGGGATAGAGACGCCGCATTGAGAGGAACAACCTGTCTGGCGTGGCCTGTTTTCTTATTATAGACAATTGGGCCCTTCAAATTGATTGTTACTGTTTCATTGGGATGATAAGTCGCGATGCACAACATCCCTGCATCGGATGGGTCCTTTAAATTCAACAGGACAGCGTCGTCGTCTGCTATTTCTACTCCGTAGTTGCCAACGGCCATAGAAGGAGGAATTACTAGAAAACTTTGATCGGCATCTAGGCCTTTAAGCCACTGGTAGGGATGTAATTCTTGATCTTGAATCAGCTCGAACTCTTTGTTTGCTTCAAAACCAAGTAGCCCTGATTCAAAGTGCAGTTGCAAACCGGGCTTCAACTCCGGCGATTCCGTAGTCTTACTCTCGATTTCTATTTGTCTATGTTCAATGGTCAGCATGGCGCGACAATCGTTTTGGCATATTCACAGCATTAGCCATGCCAATGGGGAACAACTTTAATAAAATGCTAAAAAATAATAAAAAACTTATTTATACTAAAATAATCCAATTAAAATTAAGTTTAATTGGTTTTTTAGATAAATATAGTTTATTCTGAATTTATGCGGAGGGTGGTTTCTCCGATGTGAATGGAGTCCCCTTCGCAGAGTTGGTGGTGACCGGTAATCACGGTTTCAT
>CAJWKQ010000186.1 GCA_913041895.1 uncultured Verrucomicrobiales bacterium | reverse complement strand
CGCTTGAAAATTTGTGGCCCCACAGACAATCTGTACTTCCCGGGAGCCGTCATTGACTTTGCAGAGCGCCAGCTTGTCTGCATTGGGGTGCGGCTCTCGCGTGATTACTTGGCCGACAACAATTCCCTCAAAAGCCCCACCGGTTTGCTCAATACCCTCGACCTCCACTCCCAGCATCGTAATGCGTTCAGCAAGCTCTTCGAGCGACCAATCAAAATCGACGTATTCCTTGAGCCAATTGTAGGTAACTTTCATGGTGCCTTAGAATTGATGCAGGAAGCGTGTATCGTTCTCGTAGAAAAGCCGTATATCGTTAATACCGTAACGCAGCATGGCAATACGCTCGATACCAAAACCAAAAGCCCAGCCGGTCCATTCTTCTGAATCGAGCCCCACCTCCTCTAATACCGCCGGGTGAACCATCCCGCAACCGGCTATCTCTAGCCAATCTTTGCCCATTTTTCGCGTTAATGAATTAGCAAAATCAATCTCAAAACTCGGCTCAGTATAACTGAAATAATGTGGTCGAAAACGAATCTGTGTTTTTGACCCCATTAATTCCCTAAAGACAAATTCCACTGTGCCTTTGAGGTCAGAAACAGTTACTCCTTTATCGACGTATAAACCTTCGACCTGATGAAAGGTGGGGTTGTGCGTCGCGTCAGCTGTGTCACGTCGATACACCCTTCCCGGAACAATAATGCGCACGGGCGGTTCTTGGTTCTTCATAACTCGAATCTGCACGCTAGAAGTGTGGGTGCGCAAAAGAGGCCGAGTGTCCGTTGCGACATAAAAGGTATCTTGTGCATCCCGTGCAGGATGATCCGCAGGAGTATTTAATGCATCAAAACAATGATACTCATCCTCAACTTCTGGCCCATCAGCCACAACAAACCCAAGTTTACGAAAGCTCTTAACAATATCCTCAGTCACCTGCGTAAGAGGGTGAAGTTTGCCAAGCCTTAGGCGACGACCAGGAGCTGTAAAGTCAACTGGCTCACTCGGCACAGCTCCAGCTAGCTCAATACGGTCACGTGCTTCTTTTAGCGCTACCTCCAACTCACTCTTTGCAGCATTAATAGCCTGACCCGCAATGGGTCGATCCTCCTTTGAGAGAGACACCATTTGCTTCATCAAACCGGTGAACCGACCCTGCGGGCCAAGCCACGCACCTTTAGCGCGATCAAGAGCCGCCTGATCATTTGCACTATTAAGTTCAGCCAATGCCTCGTTTTTCAACGGGCCAATTTCATCTAGTAAAGACATATGGTTCTGGAAATGTAGTGATTCAGGTTCAACCCACCAACAAAAAAACGGGCAGCCGGTGGCCGCCCGTTCTGAAAGTGTATCTGTTTCTAGTTGGCTTTTGCTTCCAGACCTCCCTGTGCGACCTTTACTAACTCGATAAATGCAGCCTCATCTTGAGCTGCGATATCAGCAAGCACCTTGCGGTTCACCTCGACTTCAGCCGCCTTAAGGCCCTCTATAAACCGGCTATATGTGATTTCATTGGCACGGCAAGCGGCGTTAATGCGAACATTCCACAAAGCTCTGAATTCGCGCTTCTTATTGCGACGATCGCGATAAGCATATTGCCGACCGTGATCCAGAGCATCTTTAGCATAGCGGTAAAGCTTGCTACGACGGAGCCAGAAGCCCTTGGCAGCCTTCAGCCAGCGCTTGCGTCGTTTACGTGAGGCGGGTCCGTTAGTTGATCGCATGAAGTATCCTAATTGCTAAATGGCAGACTTTCAGTAATGCGTCGCATATCGTCCTTGACGACATACGTAGCAGCCCCCAAACGGCGGCGCTGCTTGGGACTCTTACTTGAGAGCAAGTGACGCTTACCCTGCCTATTACGCTTAACCTTCCCCGAAGCGGTTATCTTGAATCGCTTCGAAACTGCCTTGCGTGTCTTGTTAACTACTTTCTTGGTTGGCATGGAAATTCTTCGTTTTCCTCTCGAAAAAGGGCGCGAAGCTTAAGAAGAAGGGCTGTTTGGTGCAAGCGATTTTTAGGTAAAAACCCCTTAACAGGCTCCTATTGATTAGTATGTTGCAAAAAATCTAGCCAATCTGGTCTAAAACCGTGCTTGGAGAGACCACAATCCCACCTTCATTTAACGCCATCAGCCTTACATGTTTGTGCTGGGGACTCCAAACACATCTATTTGAAGGACCCCACAAGACCAGCGCTGGCACACCTAAAGCCGCAGCTAAATGAGTAATCCCAGAATCATGGCCCAAGAAAAACCGACTATTACTCAATGAGCTTGCAACTGAAACCAGAGACCGATTCAGTGCAAAATTAACCCGACAAGAATCTATAATTTCCTTTAATTGAGTCATTTTTTTCTCTTCAGCCTCACCCCCAAGAACCAAAAGGCTCCCTGAATTTCTATCAAGCCAAATACTAAGTAATTCGATCCAGTTCTCAATTGGCCAATTCTTTGATTCACTCCCGCTTCCCGGATGAACGGCCAAATCATAACAATCTGAGCCATTGGTATCTATCGTAATTCTCGGGAGAGGATCAGCGTCTCGAATCCCAATCTCCTCTAAAACTGAGAGTAAAGTAATCGTAGCAGGCTCGTTACCACTATCCGATGGCCTCGCGCATCCTTGTATGAATCGGGCAGAACAAATTCTACGTATATTATTCACCCAAGCCTCTTCAGGGTCATACAGGAAGGAAACTATCAAATCAAACTGTGAAACCCATTTGGCCATTTCATCATCAAGATCTCCATTCGAAACAAAAAAACTGGCCCATACGCGATCATCAAGATTCTCCCATGCATTGGCCAGTTCTACTGATGTCACCAATTCTCCATACCCAGAAGGCGACAAACATCCAATTGAAGCTTCTGGATAAGTCTCCTTCAAAGCGGAGAAAACCGGCATTGTAAGAACAAAATCTCCTATCGCTCCCCCACGCACAACAAGAATACGACTATACTCTGCCATGATATGACAAGACGGCTGTTAACACTTAGAAAACTGTAAAACCCAGAATCACAAGCAGAACACCAAAGACAGCACGTCCAATGCACAGCTTTTTGAAGCGACTTTCATCGTCTGTGGCCCATTGAATCATATCACGCATTCTCCAAGGAGAAGCGGTAAACCACATTCCAGCTACAACCATGATATAGGCCAATGTTACCAGCACCAACCGCCAGTCACTCTCATGCCAACGAGCGGTATCGACAATCAACTTTGCCAGGAGAATCATCAATACAGCCGTTCCCCGTACCGCAAGGTAATCCTTTAGATAAATACAGGCCCCAATCCCTGTAATCAGGATAAACCCATTGAAGTGAATTCGGTATCGTTCAAAATCACTCATACTCTCCCCTTTAAGAATTAACAAAAACCACACCATGGCTGCCAGAATTGTAACGTATCCCGCATTATTATTACGCGGGTATGCCTTTGCGAATTCGATCGCCTTTTCAGAAGCAGCAAACCCCCAAAGCCCTTTCGCCACCGCGATAATGCCTAGTATGAGAGACAAATTGGCCAAGCTAATTTCAGGCATATCAATTTAGATTAATTATGGCCGGATTTCCATAAAGCGTAGTTTTAGTAGCACTTTCAATTTCAACCTCCAATATCTGACCGATAAATCTATCGCCGCCTTCAAAAACCACGATCTTATTGCATCGTGTCCGTCCTTCCAAACGCTCGGTGTTACGACGGCTATAGCCCTCAACGAGGACTTCCATTCTTCGCCCAATATACTTCTGGAGCTTTCGCTGCCGTATCTCATCGACTACCTCCATTAGATGAGCATGCCGCTCCTCAATTAGTTCTTCAGGCAATTGGTCCGGCATAGATGCCGCTGGTGTGTCCTTTCTCTGGCTGTATTTAAAAAGAAATGCATTGTCGAATTTCACTTGTTTGCAAAGAGATAAAGTGTCCTCAAAATCTTCTTCAGTCTCACCTGGAAACCCAACAATAATGTCAGTTCCAACCCCAATTTCTGGCCGTACAGAACGCAATTGATTTACTAATTCCACGAACCTATCCCGTGTGTAGCCACGGTGCATGAGCTTGAGCATCCGATCACTACCGCTCTGAACTGGAAGATGCGCATTTTCCACTAACTTTTGCAGGCGTCCATATGATTCAACCAAATCTTGGCCATAACCTTTGGGATGGGGAGAAGTAAACCGAATCCGCTCCAAACCTTTAATTTCATGCACAGCTTCAATAAGTTGAACAAAGGCACTCTTTCCGTCTTTGGATCCGATTTCTCTTTTGCCATAGCTATTTACTATTTGCCCCAACAAAGTCACTTCTTTTACTCCATCATCAACGAGACCACGGCATTCTGCGACTATATCTTCAATGCTTCGGCACCGCTCACGGCCACGCGTATAGGGCACAATACAGAATGTGCAAAACTGATTACAGCCCTGCATGATACTCACAAAAGCCGTTACACCTGCCGAATTATTTTTCGGCTCTGACAAGTGTTCACGAATGGCGGCTTCGCTCCCCTCCTCTTCATCAGTATCCACCACCCGCTCACGCCTTCCTGCAAACAAATCGTCCAAATATTGCCCCGCCCTGTGAAATTTCTGTGTACCAAGAACCAGATCCACATCAGGCAACTGATCAATCAACTCCTGCCCCCTACTCTGAGCCATACACCCCATAAACCCGAGTAAAGTATCTGGGCTATGCTTGCGCACCTGACCCGCAAGTGACTCCATCTTATTGAGCGCCTTTTGTTCTGCCGAGTCACGAACACTGCAGGTATTTAATAAAACCACATCTGCCTGACTCTCATCAGGAGCCACCCCATACCCCTTTGCCATGAGTTGTGCAGCAACCGCTTCACTGTCCCGCTCATTCATTTGGCACCCGTACGTTTTTATGAAAACACTCGGCATTCCAGAAAAACGCGGACAGTACGCCACAAAAAACTGAATTGAAAGACGAAACACCGCTACCATTGGACATTGCACAGAACCGGAGGCTTTGCTACAAACCCGCAACTTTTGGCGTAATCCAGTATGGCCAACCCAGATACTCCCGAAAAAAATCGTCAAGCTTATTGGCGCGAAAACCTACGCATTGTGACCTGTTTAATGGCCGTATGGTTTTTCGTTTCATACGGCTGCGGAATCCTGTTTGTTGAACAACTAAACAAAATAGAGCTTGGTGGCTTCAAATTTGGTTTCTGGATGGCTCAACAAGGCTCTATCTATGTTTTCGTCGTGCTAATTTTTATCTATGTACGGCTGATGAATAAGTTGGATGAGAAATATTCATTGAACGAAAAAGACGAACCCAAAACAGAGGACGAAGCCCAGGAGAAGGCGTAATGGACGTCAAAATCTGGACATACATTATTGTTGGCCTTTCCTTTGCCTCATATATCGGAATTGCCATATGGAGCAAAGCAAAGTCTACAAAGGAATTTTATATCGCTGGAGGCGGCGTTAATCCCGTTGCCAACGGAATGGCTACAGCCGCTGATTGGATGAGCGCCGCATCCTTTATTTCCATGGCGGGACTAATCGCTTTTTCAGGCTATGGGGGATCCGTTTTTTTAATGGGTTGGACAGGCGGCTATGTACTTCTCGCATTAATGTTAGCACCTTACTTGCGAAAATACGGAAAATTCACCGTACCTGAATTTATCGGCGAAAGGTTCTACTCGAAGACTGCACGAGTAGTTGCCGTTATCTGTCTAATACTTATTTCGGTCACCTACGTTATCGGGCAAATGAAAGGCGTGGGCGTAGCATTTTCGCGGTTCTTGGAAACGGACTACAACACCGGCCTCTTTGTGGGCATGGGCATCGTGTTCTTTTACGCCGTACTCGGCGGCATGAAGGGCATTACCTACACGCAGATAGTGCAGTATGTCGTTCTGATTTTTGCTTATACGGTTCCAGCTGTTTTTATCTCGCTTCAACTTACCGAAAACCCAATCCCCCAACTGGGCCTTGGTGGAGAAGTCGATGGCGAACCACTTTTGGTCAAATTAGATAAGGTGGTCACCGACCTAGGTTTTGATCAATACACAACCAGCGTGATGGGAAGTAAACTAAACATGTTCATGTACACTCTCTCGTTGATGATTGGCACCGCCGGCCTACCACACGTGATAATTCGCTTCTTTACCGTACCCAAAGTCAGCGATGCTCGCCTCTCCGCCGGTTGGGCGCTTGTATTTATTGCCATTCTGTACACCACCGCCCCCGCCGTAGCCGCTATGGCCCGACTAAACCTCACCCAAACTATACAACTTGGTGCAGTAGAGGATGCGAACAGCAGCCTCTCCTACGAACAACGACCAAACTGGTTCAAGAATTGGGAAAAAACCGGATTACTAAAATTTGAAGACAAAAACGATGATGGTCGAATCCAGTATTACAACGAAGCTAATAAAGACTTCAACGCCACAGCTGCCCAAAATTTTGGCTGGGCGGGCAACGAAATGATCACTGTGGATAAGGACATCATCGTACTCGCCAATCCAGAGATCGCTAAACTCCCCGGTTGGGTGATTGCCCTCGTCGTTGCCGGCGGACTTGCTGCCGCCCT
>CAJWKQ010000185.1 GCA_913041895.1 uncultured Verrucomicrobiales bacterium | reverse complement strand
GACGAACAGTTACGTGAAGCGCCTAGTGGAGATTTATTTGGGCTTACCCAAAGTGCTGGTATGGGGTGGGACCCTGCTAAATTGAATGGTGATCCATATCTCATACTAAATACTCATGGCGGTGTGCGTGCCCCAGATGGAACTCCAATTGCATTAGGTTATCATACTGGACACTGGGAGATTGGTTTGCAGGTCCAAGAGGCGGCAAAGCGGTTAAAGGCTGCGGGAAAAGTGCCTTATGCCGCACATTGTTCGGACCCATGTGACGGACGGACACAAGGGACTGAAGGTATGTTTGATAGTCTTCCTTTTCGTAATGATGCAGCGATTGTAATGCGTCGCCAGATCCGTTCTTTGCCTACGCGCAAAGGGGTGATCGGAATTGCTACTTGTGACAAAGGATTGCCTGCGATGATGATGGCCCTGGCAGGTTTGGGAAAATTGCCGGCAGTGCTTGTGCCAGGAGGGGTAACTTTGCCTTCAGAAGGTGGAGAGGATGCTGGAACGGTTCAGACCATAGGAGTGCGCTTTACGCATGGATTGATTTCACGTGATGAAGCTGCAATGTTAGGTTGTAAAGCTTGTGGGTCTCCTGGTGGTGGGTGTCAGTTCTTGGGAACGGCTGCAACCTCACAAGTGGTCGGAGAAGCTCTAGGTTTATCCCCCAGGCATTCGGCTTTAGCTCCTTCAGGAGCTGCTGTATGGCTTGAATTGGCATCACGAGCTGCAGATCTTATCGTGAAGATGGAGACTAGTGGCACTGGGGTTAATCAGATTCTTACCGATTCAGCTATTCGTAATGCTATGGTTGTTCATGCAGCTTTTGGAGGCAGCACTAATTTGCTTTTGCATATACCCGCTATTGCACATGCGGCTGGTTTGAAAAGGCCAACGGTTTCCGATTGGCAGGATGTTAATGCGAATGTTCCACGCTTAGTGAGCGTACTTCCTAATGGGCCAGAAATGCATCCAACTGTGAATGTATTTTTAGCAGGCGGAGTTCCTGAAGTGATGCTGCAATTGCGTGAGCTTCAATTGTTGGACACTAATTTAAGGACAGTCGAGGGGCAAACATGGGATGAACTTTTAGATGAGTGGGAAGGATCTGACAGGCGAATAAATTTTAGAAGGATTCTTAAAGATCAGGAGGGGGTGGACCCGGATGAAGTTATTATGAATCCGAATAAGGCGCGTGAAAGAGGGTTGACTAGCACAGTGACTTTCCCTTCTGGAAATATCGCCCCTGAAGGTGCTGTTATTAAGAGTACAGCGATTGATCCATCAGTGGTCGATGAGGATGGGGTATACCGGATAAAGGGTCCGGCCAAAGTATTTTCCAGTGAGAAGTCGGCAATCGAAGCAATTAAATCTGGTGAAATTATAGCGGGTAATGTGATGGTGCTGTCTGGAATCGGCCCAATGGGGACAGGTATGGAGGAGGTTTATCAGGTAACATCAGCACTAAAGTTTCTACCCTTTGGTAAGGATGTAGCTGTGGTAACCGATGGCCGATTTTCGGGAGTTTCTACCGGTGCGTGTATTGGTCACGTAGGGCCTGAAGGGTTGGCTGGCGGCCCAATTGGAAAAATTCAGGATGGAGACATCATCCAAATTGAGATCGATCGAAACACAAACCAAGGATCTTTGGATTTGGTAGGTGCTGGAGGGGAAGAGCTTGCCCTGCAAGAAGGAGCGCTGTTGCTTGAGTCTCGGAAATTAAGGGATGATTTAGCGCCTCATCCATTACTGCCGGAAGAGACACGTCTATGGGCAGCTTTACAGGCTAGAAGTGGTGGCACTTGGGGGGGCTGCGTCTACGACGTAGGCCAAATAGTTAATGCACTTAATTATTAACGCCCTGATACAATCGAAACTGCTCGGCGCGTCTTTTACCCTCATATATCACGTCTTGAGAATAGGTCTGGTCCAGTTGTTGGCGGGTAGCTATGTGCTGGGTATTACCAGCTTCGGCAGCCAAATAAATCCATTTATAACATTCGAGAGGATCACGGGGGACTCCGCTGCCCTCTTTATACGATAAGCCCAGAAGAAATTGTGCGTTGGGGTTATCAGCTTGAGCCGCTTTTAGATACCAATTAGTTGCTTCCATGAAATTCTGGACTACTCCATGTCCACTTTGGTACATGCATCCCAAAGCAAATTGAGCTTCATGACTTCCGTTTTCAGCCGCAATTTTAAATAATTTTGCGGCTTTAGCGTAGTCCTTCTGTTTTCCTTCCCCTGTATAATACTTAATAGCCAGAGACAACTGCCCGGCTGGAGTGACAGGTGTTTGGTATGACTGAATCTTCTGATTTGTTGTCTGGGTGGATTTCGTATTTCTTGCTGCTTTTTGATTTTTGCTGCAACCGACTACGCCAGATGCAACTACTGAAACAAACAACAATACAACGAATAAATGATGTCCCATCAATTTGCCCATCACTCGCCTCCCCGAAAAGACTGTTGGTTTACTAGGTCAAATATTCATCAAAGTCAAGATCGAGCTAACTTTCTTAAGTTGGTTAATCGTGGACTAATATAAACGCTGCGGCCTTTTGTGATCGTGCTATGGCAGCACTATAGCTTGAGGTAGTAGTATTTGGCTGTGGTAAGCGAGCTTGAACAAGAGGCACCGTAGCCAGAAATTGTTTGATGTGTTCGACTTTAAGTGCGTGGCAAACATTCTTATAAAAAAATCCAGCGGATTTATTTGGTTTTCTGTGATGCAAGCTAAAGTTTATTATTCCAATGGCTGCGCCTTCTTCATTGACTATTGCTCCTCCCAAATTGCCAGGTTGGATTGGGGCGCTCAACTGGAGTAGCCGTGGGTTATTCTTTGAGCCGAACAGGCTGATGATTTTTCCGGCGGTGTAGGTGGAAGCTGCCCCTAGGCTTCTTCGATTTGGAAACCCTATGGTAAAAACATTTTGACCTATATGGGGTGTTTTTTGAGAGTTCAGATATAAAGGGGTGGTTTGGGCCTTAATTTTTAGTAGTGCGATATCGTTAGCTGGGTCAGTTTTGATCAACTTAGCGGGGTGATTGCCCGTTTTTACCCTAACCTCAATGCGCCGTCCTTGGGCGATTAAATGGTGACTTGTGAGGAGGTGTCCCTCTGTTGAGATAAAAAATCCAGTGCCAGTTGGTGGCGCTTCTCGTTTTGAAGCTAATACATCCACGCTATGCTTTGCGCGAAAGATTGATATTTCTTTCGAAGCTTTCTGGATTTGATCAGGTGTCAGTTTATTTGCAATAGTTGCTCTATGTTGGATGGCTGATGAATTGCCATGACTGGCCGAGAGGTTTATCCACTGGTAGGCCTTAACCGGGTCACGCTCGACACCCTTTCCAAAATAATAGGCACTCCCTAAAAGAAATTGTGCTTGCGGATGATCTTGGTTTGCCGCTTTTTGGTACCATTCCAGTGCCTTCTCAGGGTTGGCGGGCATTCCTCTCCCAGAGGCGTATAGTTGGCCTAAGTTACATTGTGCATTAGCCAAGCTCATGCCTGCGGCCATCCGGTACCATTTGGCTGCTTCAACAAAATTTTTCGGGACACCGTGCCCTTGCTCGTGAAGTGCCCCAATGTTGTTCATAGCAGGCGCATGTCCCTTGGCTGCTGCTTTAAGGTAAGAGGTCATTGCCTTTTTATAATCCAAATCTGTGCCTTGCCCGGTCGCCAGAATGGTTCCATAGAGGAAGCTTGCAATCGTGTCATTCTGCTTTGAGGCAAGCTCGATCCAATATGCTGCCTTGGCAAGATCGCGATTTATACCTCGACCGTTTCGGTAGCACTGTCCGAGCATGCCTTGGGCTTGTGCGTGGTTTAATTTGGCGGCTCGTTTGAAGTGTTCAACCGCCTTTACGTAATTTGGTTTGTCTCCCAAGCCATCATAATAATTCAGACCCATATGATAGTGGAAAGCACCGTCCTCTTTTCCCTTATCTTTTGGCTCCTGTGATGGTCTTGGGCTACCTGTTTGGCTGTAAGCAAACGGCAAAACACTCATCATTACGAAAACCAAAATGTGTTTCATGGTCAACCCTCCTTGCCAGATAACTCCTATTTGCAATGTTATTTTTCACTAGCTGGTCCGCAAGTGACACTTATCCACATAGACGATTGCCTGAACTTCGTCTGAGTGTCATCTTTCTTCTATGACGACCCCTTTTGCGCCTTACCCGGGCAATGGTATAAACCGTCGGGATATTATTAAAACGGCATTAACCGCCGCCGGTGTTGCTGGTTTGAGCAGTGTTCCCAAGTCCAGTGCAGCTCCTGATGTGAGGAAAGCTTCTCCCAAGTCGTTTCGGATGAAGAAATCCATTAACCTATGGGCTTTTCCATATCCAGATCGAATGTCGCTTAAAGAATGTTTCCAGATGGCTAAGAATGCGGGTTTTGATGGTATTGAGCTGAACTATGATTTGGAAAGTGATCTCTCACCAAATAATGGTGAAAAGGAGTTTGTTGCTATTCGTAAGGAGGCTGAGCGGATTGGTATTCAAATTAGCGGTCTATGTTCGTTTTTGTTTTGGCCTTATCCACTAACAAGCAACGATCCACAGGAGCGTGCACGGGGGATGGAATTGGCTGGGATGATGACCGAAGCGGCTCACTATTTGGGAACTGAAAACCTGCTCGTGGTTCCGGGCGCGGTTCATATGCCTTGGAGGAAAGATCATGATCCCACTCCCAATGACATATGTGACTTACGCGCACGCGAAGCAGTGAAAAAGCTGTTGCCGAAAGCGGAAAAACTAGGGGTTCACCTGAACATGGAGAATATTTTTTTTAACGGTTATCTCATGAGCCCTATGGAAATGAATGATTTTGTGGACAGCTTTGGTAGTGATCATGTGCATGTTCATTTTGACACTGGAAACATCATGCTCTTTCAATTCCCAGAGCATTGGATTCCTATTTTAGGAAAACGTATTCGTAACGTGCACCTGAAAGAGTTTACTAAGAAGGGCACCGATTTTTCGCTTGAATGCTTTCGCCCATTATTGGATGGAACGACAAATTGGCCGGCGGTAATGGAAGCTTTTGATAAGGCGGGTTATGACGGATATCTTACTTTTGAGTACTTTCATCCTTACGAACATTACCCAGAAGCACTCATTTATCAAACGAGTGATTCACTCGACAGATTATTGGGGAAAAATCCTTGATGTAGGGAAATTAATTTTTGATCATGAACCGTGCTTTTGTGGCGTGCATCAATTCCCGATGAGTGGCTTCCGAAGGTTCTCGCGAACTTGAATGAAGTGCTTGTTGACCACTGTCATCTGGAGCGTAAGGCTGCGACTAGTGCCTTAAATCTTATTAAGTACCCTGAGCTTACAAGTTACGTACGAGAACTAAATAAGATTGCACAAGAAGAATTGGAGCATTTTGGTATGATATATGGCCTCCTAGATTCACGCGGAGTTACGCTTGGCTTGCCAAAGGCAAGCCCTTGGATCGGAGGGATGATGCGGTTTATTCGAAAGGGCAGACGTGAGCAAGTCATTGATCATCTCATAGCAGCATCACTTATTGAGGGAAGAAGTTGTGAGAAATTTCAGATTTTGGCCGAAGCTCTAATCAGCACAGAGCCAGATATAGCCAAAATGTATTCTGATTTAGTTGAAAATGAAGGGGGCCACTATGCTCAATTCTGGCTAATAGCCTGCGAGATTGATAATCAGGAGGCCCATCGCCGTTTAGAAGATTTTTTGGATTTAGATTCAAAACTAATCCGGCAATCACACAACCTTCCAATCTTGCATTAATATTTTAGCAGACCATAAAAGTTTGCCTAGGCAAACTTATTTCCTTGCACCTAACTTGTTAATAAGTCAGTTTCTACATGTGAATTGGGAAATTTGTTTAAAAGGGAAATTTGGCAGACTTATTGCGTTGTTCCTAGCAGTACTTTCATTGGCTTGTAGTCAAAGTCAGGAAACAGCTGGTGATGGAATATCGGGCTCTCAGAAGAAGATTAAGGTGGTGGCCACAGTAAACATGGTTAGCGACTTGGTTCGTCAGGTCGGAGGTGATCATGTGGAGCTTGTTGAAATAATGGGGCCCGGCGTGGATCCACACCTATATAAAGCCAGTGCAAATGATGTGACTAAGTTGCAGGAGGCAGATGTTATTTTTCATGTTGGCCTTTTATTGGAAGGTAAAATGGAGGAAGTGTTGGGTAAGTTGAAGACGGGGGGAAAACCGGTATACGCCGTTACCCGTGACATTGAACAGGGTCGGTTACTCAAGCCCGAAGAGTTTGAAGGGCACTATGATCCACATATTTGGTTTGAAGTGTTGTTATGGAAAGACACGGTAGATGTGATCGTGGAAGGTCTTAGTCAGTTAGATTCTACACACAAGATTGATTATGAAAATAATGGCAAAATTCTCAAGGCAAGGATGGACGAATTACATCAGTGGGCAGAGGCTAAGGTGGCAGAGGTTCCACAGGAGAAACGGATTTTAGTGACCAGTCACGATGCCTATAATTATTTTGGACGCGCCTACGGATTCAAAGTGGTTGGGCTTCAAGGTATATCTACTGTTAGC
>CAJWKQ010000184.1 GCA_913041895.1 uncultured Verrucomicrobiales bacterium | reverse complement strand
CAAATTCTTTGCCGTAATCATAGTTGTGTTTGGTAATGTTCGAACGGCGTTCTTCGGTGTTGGCAATGCCTACAACTGCGTCATGTCCGAATTTTCCATGTCCGTGCAGCGCAAGTATGATCGGGTGTGGTCCTTTGGATTTGGGCCGCAAAAGATACAAAGGTAGAGTGGGGATTCCTTTGGCTTTTAACAGCCACTGCTCGCGGATGGATTTACCTGTATCGGTTTGGCTAATGCGTTCTCGGGAAAATATTACGGGAGGGGTATGAGGTCCCAAAAGTTCACCGAGTTTAGTGCGGAATTTTTTTTGCCAAGAGTGGAGTTCTTCAGAGGTGTCGCCGGTGAATTGCCAGGCTAAGGGAGCTTTCTTGGCAGCTTTCCCAATCGCTTGATCGACTGTGGGAATTTTGGGTAACTCTTCAGCCCTAAGTCCTGACGCAATAAATAAAAGACAAAAAATGAAAAATCTTATCCGCCAAATGAGAGCCATCGGGGGTCAAGGTTGAGCCAGAGGAGTGGGGGCAATAAACCCATACATCAAGGGGGCCTGAATACGCTGCGTGTAACGGTAGGTTGGATTACCTGCCGGATCTACTGGGGTAAATGTTACATTAAATCTACTATTGGAGAGGGTTTGCATTTGGGAGCGATTTCGAAACAGGCCGCCTATAAAGGGAGCTCGACCAAGGAATGGTACATTCTGGTTATTGAAAGTGCGTAACTGACGGGAGTAGCCACCCACGTTTAATGAGGTCCCCGGATAGGCCATAAATTGTGTATTTAAGGCTCCGATTTGGGGCCCGGTTTGCCAGCGGCCATTCAGACTGAGGTTAACCAGTCCATTGGGTTGCACAAAAGGCAAGGCGGTCAAATGAACTGACTGTTGGGCAAGCGCGGCGTGACTGCCGGCCATTAGGCCTGCAACCATGAGGAGTTTCCGCATTCCCTTCATGCGAATAATATGCGTGAGTTGTGTTGTTTGCGCAAGCTTGCTTGGGGAGAATTTTGTGCCTAAATTTTTGGCATGAGACTCTCCTTGCGGTTGTTTTTTGGGGTTATATTGGTGCCTTCTCTTTTTGCTCAGCCTAGAGGCTTTAACTACGACGAGGCAAAGGTTCCGAAATATACGTTACCTGATCCGCTGATATTGGCAGATGGTACTCTGACAAAAACGGTTAAGGACTGGGAGACCAAACGGAGGCCTGAGGTTTTGGAGCTATTTAAAAAAGAAATGTATGGGCGTGCACCGGGCAAGCCCTACAGACTTAAGTTTGTGGTTTTTGACGAAAATAAAGTGCTGAAGGGCAAAGCGATACGTAAGCAGGTGGAAGTTCAGTTTGCGGGTAAGGCTGATGGTCCACGTATGACCCTGCTTGTATACCTGCCTGCTAAAGTAAAAGGTCCGGCGCCAACTTTTCTTACGCTGAATTTTCGAGGCAATCATACAGTGACTGATGATCCGGCTATACGTTTACCTCATTCTTGGGTGCGTGGTCGAACCAAAGGTGAGGCGGTCAATAATCGAGCTACTGAAAAAGGTCGAGGAGTTGCCAAGAGCCGGTGGAACGTCACTAACATCCTTAAGCGCGGTTACGGATTGGTGACCATCTACTATGGGGATATTGATCCGGACTTTGATGATGACTGGAAGAACGGTGTTCATACGCTTTACCCAAAACCTAAAGCGGATGAGTGGGGGAGTATTGCGACCTGGGCATGGGGGCTTAGCCGTGCGTTGGACTATTTTGAAACCGATAAAGATATCGATCATAAGCGCATTGCGGTCATGGGGCATTCCCGGTTGGGTAAGACCTCGCTTTGGGCTGGTGCGGCCGATCAACGGTTTGCTCTGGTGATATCCAATAACTCGGGCTGTGGCGGTGCTGCATTGTCACGACGGGCTTTTGGTGAAACCGTAAAGCGGATCAACACCAGTTTCCCTCACTGGTTTAATGACAATTTTTTAAAATACAACGACAACGAAAATGCCTGCCCGGTGGATCAGCATATGTTGGTAGCGCTTGCAGCCCCCCGACCGGTTTATATAGCCAGTGCAGTGGGCGACAAATGGGCCGATCCCAAGGGAGAGTTTCTCTCTGGTATGCATGCTAACCCCGTTTATCAGCTTTACGGGTTAAAAGGGTTGCCCGTTTCGAAGCAACCTACGGTGGATAATCCCGTAATGGGGACTATTGGGTATCACGTTCGGAGTGGTAAACACGATGTGACCGACTTTGACTGGGAACAATATATGAATTTTGCTGACAAACACCTCAAAAAGAAAAGATAATCATTTTTAGACAAATTATTCATTTATTGACGCTTTAGCTCTGTTGCCATCCGTAACCAAAAAGGTTAAAATACGTCCACGTTGATGATCATGCGCAAAATTACATTCTTCCTGTTGCTTTTGTTTTTTTGGCAATCGGCCATTGCTGATAAGCCTGCCTGGGAAAAAGAAGCCCCTGATTCAGTATCGGATCTGATTGCCATTCAGAAGCAGGTGCAAAAGGTATTGCCTAAATGTATGGCTGCAACAGTTACCCTGCAGATGGGCGGATCTTCTGGTAGTGGTGTAGTCGTAAATAAGGAGGGACTTGTTCTTACAGCTGGTCACGTATCAGGAACGCCGGGCCGAAGTGTGAAAATTATTTTGGCCGATGGCCGGGAACTAAAAGGCAAGGCCTTGGGGAAAAATGATGGGACCGACTCGGGCCTCGTGCAAATTACCGATCCGCCTGAAGACCTTCCGGTTGTGGAATACGATAAGAGTAAAGAGAAACTGCCGACTATAGGTCAATGGTGCATTGCAGTCGGGAATCCTGGTGGATTGGATAAGGATCGCGGAGTGGTTGTGCGTGTAGGGCGGGTAATTAGAACTTTTAAGAAAGTGTCTGAAAGCCCTGTCGCGGACTCCATTCGTACCGACTGTATGCTTCTAGGAGGTGATTCAGGAGGCCCGTTATTCAACTTTGATGGCGTAGTCATCGGGATTCATAGTCGCATTTCCAGTCGACCTGATTCCAACATGCATGTTTCGATGCCGTCATTTCAGGCGGATTGGCAGGCATTGGTGGATTCCAAATCAATAGGTGGTCGGTCGCGAGGCCCTGGTCGTCGTCCCGGTCCTTGGGGGGGGAGACCGAATGTGCCTAGAACCTGGCTTGGAGTTCTTGGTGAAGATCACGAGAAAGGCGCGCTCGTAGTTGAAGTGCGAGAAGATTCTCCCGCGTCAAAGGCTGGCCTTAAGAAGGATGATATCATCCAGAAGGTAAACGGCATCGAAATAAAGAATGCGCAAGCTCTCACTGATGAGATAAGGAAATTTAAACCTGAAACAAAGGTAAGGATAACTCTTATACGTGATGGGAAAGAAAAAGTGTTGGAAGTAGAATTGCAACAGCGTTAGAGATGCATATGAAAACACACTGTCTGGCTATTTTAGGTCTTCTTTTTGTAATCGCCCTCGGACCGACTGAGGCGGCCACTTCCTTGGATAGCAAGCTTCGTACAGATGGCACCCAGTTGCGTGAAGCCTTTGGTGAGGTTGCTGGGGAAGTTGCAAAGGCATGTACAGTAAATATCTGGTCAGGCGCGAAATTTACTGGGCTTGGTACGGTGGTGACTAAAGACGGGATTGTAGTGGCTAAAAATAGTGAGATTGATACAGCCAATCCAGGAACGCTACGGGTCGTGGGCCCCGGCAAACGCATTAGCCGGGCTAGGGTATTGGTTCGTGATATTGCCCATGATTTAGTTTTTCTTGATCTGGGCAGAGAGGTGGATCCTGGTTTTGAATGGGGTAAGACCGAAGGTATTACCCATGGCACTTGGGTGGTCGCTGGAGTGGCTGGCAGCGCTCTATCTGGTCCGAGTGTCCGAGGAGGAGTTTGCAGTGCCTTGAAACGGGAAATTAAAAAGGCCGGTGGCGTAATTGGTGTTATACTCGGAGGTAAGGATGGTAAGGAATTTGGAGGGGTAGAGGTATCCGAGGTGGCCTCAGGCGGCCCCGCAGAGAAGGCGGGTCTAAAAAAAGGCGACATCATATTCTCCATTAATGGGGATGAATTCTTTGAGCGGGCCAAAATGATTGAAAAGGTAAAAAGTTTTGATCCGGGTACGGCGATTAATGTTTCAGTTAAAAGAGGTGATGAGGAGCTGGAGATTGAAATTACCTTGGGCTATCGCAATTTGGTTTTTTCAGAACTCAAGAGCCGCAACGACAAGATGAGTGGCAAAGTTAGTGTGCGCCGTACAGGCTTTAAGCGTATCATTCAGCACGAAATACTTTTAGGACCATCGGATATGGGTGGGCCGTTGTTTGATTTGGAAGGTAAGCTGATCGGTGTTAATATTGCCAAAGCAAACCGGGTTGAATTCTTTGCAATTCCCGCTGAAGAAATTCAGAAATTACTCAAGGAAAAGGCGAGTGAGATTGCTGAGGCTCGCGGTGAAAACTAATTAATTAGTACTGAATTTTGTGAAGCCCCGTTTTATAGCGGGGTTTTTTGTTCTTCTCGTGGGGCTAGTGAAGCGAAGAATAGCTCCATACCAGATCGCCGTCTTGAGGGTCGATGGAGGGGGTGATATCCATGCCCCCTCCGCCATCATCTTTTTGGTTCCATCCGATTCCATAGAGCTGATAACGGCCTTCCTGATCCACTTTATAGATATAGGGTTTGCCGCTGTATGGATCCAGCGGAAGAGCTTGTTTCAAGTCAGCCAGTTTCGTGGGGTAATTCTTGTGTTCCAGATGGTGTGCTTCCGTCAGACAGGCAATACGCGCGTGGTCCACAGCGGTTTGAGCTGACCCAATTTTTATCGCTACTTTATCAATGGCGGGCAGCAGCATGCTGCTGAACATGTCATAGATGGGAAATTTACGTTTTGTTCGCGCATCAAGTTCCTTGTTGAAAGCCCATGCGATATCGGGGTGGATGCGCCGGGCCTTGGGGTCGACGATGCGCTGGGAAAATTTCAGGTGCATCTCATTGAGTCGTTTCTGGTTATGCCGTAACCAACCTTCTGGAGCTAGGCCGATTTTATCGGCCTCACCTTCGACCATCTCGTTGAATACCTTTGGATTAATGGCCATTTGGTCGATCGCCAGATTGGCCATTTCACGTTCTCCAATAATGGAGATTTCGTAGCCTTTAAAGAAATCTATGGCAGCCAGTTGTTTTTCAATGGCAGTGAGTTGTTCTGTGTTCCATTTCTTTTCTTTTAAGCCTTCCCACACCGGTTGGAGGGTCATATTCAGGCAGGCAATGCGTACCAGCTGCGAAATAAGCAGGGGCTCTTCCCGGATACTTTCAGTCAAAAACAAGCCCATGCGGACGTCAGCGAGTGCAGCTTCAAGATCATCATTGGCCAAATGGGCTAGTGATCTAAGGGCATAGTTTTTTGTGAAATTTCGTATGGGCGATAAGTGGGGAAGAAGCGCAGCAAAGTGAGCCTCATACTTGATATCAAATCGGCAAAGAGGCCTATCTTTAGCTGCCTGGGTCAGCTCAGCCATTGTGGCTTTATGTTTCCCGAGGGCCATCAGGATATCAGCTGCCGGTTCTCCTGCCTCTTCTGGATGGGGCCAGCCTTCCTGTTCCCGGAAAAGTTTTTGCCAGGGTTTAAGATCAACCGATTGGCCGAATTTCCAGTTGTCAATCTTCGTATTCAAATTGCTGTCGAGTTTCAGTAGATTTGCAGCTTTATCGAAACTTTTTTGATCAACGGGAGTCGCCTCAGTAAGGTCCTCACTCCACTGGTGTTGCAATGGTTTGAGTAGCTGAATGTGGGCGAAATTTTTCTCTGAAGGAATTTCTTTGGGAACAATTTGTTTGTAATCAAATACCTCCCCCTTTGCTTCCCATTCCTTCTTGAAATTTTTCCATGCGGCTCTTCCGCGAAGATCTTCGGCGCAATAAACCAGAATAATCAGGCCAATCATCCCGACAAAAAAGATACCCAAATAAACACCGATTTTCTTGAGTTTACTCATGGATTGCTAAAACACCGAAATCTGTATCGTGTGATCCATTACCGATGTTTTGGCAAACAATAAGATATAAGCGTGCTAAATACAACATGTCGCGGGCAGCAAACCGTTGTGGCAGCAGAATATTTCTTTTTTGGCATAGTAGTTGCTGATCGAGGGACGTGGGTTTGTCGTTGGGCGACCCTATTTTAATAATTATGGTTTATAACAACCCAATCAGTGATGCCGTAGTAAGCAACCTTCATCATGCAGTGGGCAAGCTGGGCGATACGGTAGCAAGGGTATCATCTGGCCAAAGAATTATAAATCCTCAGGACGATGCTGCGGGTTTGGCGGTTATCGCAAAAACTGAAATGGAGTTGGCTGAGAATCGTGCCGTACGGGATAATCAGGCTCATATGATTTCCTATTCTCAAATTCAACAAGGGGGAAGTCCTAAATATTTTTCATTAAGAAACGATAATGTTAATTTTATTTCTATCGATAATACAAACATTGTAGATAGAAATTTTCATCCAATGGTGTTTGAATTTGGGAATGAATATGATGTAAATATTAATTTTTTAGAATATGCTA
>CAJWKQ010000183.1 GCA_913041895.1 uncultured Verrucomicrobiales bacterium | reverse complement strand
AAATTAAATCTCTTATCGAAACGATACCAACTAGTTTTTCATCTTTATCCGTGACGAAAAGGTAATTTATATCGGAGGGAGATTGCTCTCGATGGTTGCGTCTGATTCTGCGTTGGGCTTCACCGACGGTGTGGTGGGAGCGGAGCGTTATGAACCTATCGTTCATTATGCCTCCGGCTGTATCTTCTGGGTATTTGAGAAGGTCTCGGGCAGCTTTTGCCTCATCCTTGTCCATCTTGCGAAGGAGTCTTGCCCGATCTACTTCTGGCATCTCACCAAGGACATCGGCAGCCTCTTCCGCATACATTTCGTTCAATAGTGGAACTAGTTTTGTTTGAGGAAAATCTTTAAGGAGCGATGCAATCCATTCGTCTTCTAGTTCGGCGAGAGCTGCAGATGCTTCTTCAACTGGAAGTTCAGTGAGTATATGTCTTGCTTCGTCGGGAGACATGCGTTGAATCCGATCGGCTAAGTCAGCAGGATGCAACGCTTTGTATTCTTCGAGATATATGGGGGTGATATCCGCCATAAGAAGCCCTTGGCTTGCGCCAGTTTACATAAAAATTAGTATTTTTCAAGCGGTGAATAACTGCCCTTAACCGCCGGCTACGATTGTAACAATTTCAAGGCGATCATCGGGGAAGAGCTCAAGAGTCGTGAACTGTGATGGACTGGTTGGTTGGCCGTTGAGTTCAACAATTACAGACTTAGAGGGAAGTTTCAGGCGCGTTAAAAAAAACTCTAATGTGCATGGTAATTGAATTTCTGTTTGCTTCCCGTTTACTATGACCTGAGATGTCATTTAAAATTTAATATGGTGTTCTGCCAGTCTTTCCATACTGGCTCTAGTCCTAACTTTTTTATATGATTTGCTACTGCGGCAGGGCTCCGATTGTCTGCGATATCGAATTGCTCGGTGGCGCTATTTTGGTTTTCATGCAGTTTGATAATTTTACCTCTTTTAGTTAGGTGTAGATTCTCTGCGCCAGCTCCCGTGTAACCGCCCGGTTCAGTGTGGCTGCCCGCACTGATTAAGGTAACTCCTAGTGGCAAAACTCCGTTTCGGACATTGGCTGGTTCTCGCGTGGAGAGGACTATCCCTGCATCTGGCAACAATAGGCGGAAAGCGCAGATTAATTGGGTCAAGTTATTGTCATCAAGCGTGTCGACTGGTTCGAAATCTCCCGCGCATGGCCTGAGCCTAGGCAATGAGATGGTGAGATGGGATTTCCAGCAGTGTTGCTGTAGCCAAAGTGCGTGTGAGGCCAATGCTATGGCTTCGGTGCGCCAATCACTAAGACCAAATAGGGCGCCGATTCCCAAACGTCTGAATCCAGCGGCATACGCTCGTTCAGGAGTGGTTAAGCGCCAATCAAAATCTTTTTTGGGGCCGGATGTATGAAAAGCTTTGTAGGCGTTCCGGTCATAAGTTTCTTGATAGACAACAAGTCCCTCGGCTCCACTTCTAATTAATGGAAGATACTCAGGTGTCTTCAGTGGGGCTAGTTCCACGGAGATGCTCGGGATGAATTTGTTCAATTCAGTTATGCACTCTGCCACATAGGCATTTGAAATAAAATTTGGATGCTCGCCCGCAACTAATAATATATTATTAAAGCCTTGGCGCTTAAGTTCTTCGCCTTCTTGAATCACCTGCGAAGTACTAAGCGTAGAACGGATGATTGCGTTGTCCCGGGAAAAACCACAGTAGCTGCAATTGTTGATGCATTCATTAGACAAGTAGAGCGGAGCGAAAAGACGCATAGTTTTTCCAAAGCGTTGCTGTGTCAGGCGCTTTGACTTCTCTGCTAATTGTTCTAAATCTTCTGAAGCAGCTGGAGATATAAGGTGAACAAAGTCATTCAGAGATAGATTTAATTTATCCAGACTTTTAGCCACATCAGATTCGGTTGACCTAAGGCAATCAGCACGTAAACCTGATAAAGAGATTCTGTTAAAGGCGCCTACAAACGACACCCTTTTAGAGTGCCTTCAGCAAAGCGGAAAGTCCAGACGGGTTGGTTGAAAAATGGGGCCTAGAATGACTTGCTCAATAAGATAATGGCGAAAGTAGTAATAGCTACTGTAGCAAACGCTACCATTACTACCTCTAAAGTACGCCTATCCTTTGAGTCAGAATCCCCGCTAAATGCGTGAAATTCACGCATTTCGAGTTTAGAACCCTCGTTTTTCCCAGAAAATTGTTTTTCAATTTTCACAATACCCTGTAAGCGGCATTTTTCGTGCCAATGTGGTGATAAGTTTTGCTCTCAGGAGAGAGGGGGTAAATTTACCCTAGAGGACATGGGGACTCAAGTTGTTGCCGTAGCTAACCAAAAAGGAGGGGTTGGTAAGACCACTACCACCATAAATGTTTCAGCAAGTTTGGCGCGTCAAGGGCAGAGGGTCCTTATGGTGGATTTGGACCCACAGGCAAATGCTACTAGTGGAATAGGGGTTGAGAAGAGTGATGGAGGGAGCGTTTATGAATCTTTGGTTGGGGATGCGCTTTTGAGTGATCAGATTATTCGTACCTCTTACGAAAACCTTTCTGTTATTCCAGGTGAGGTAAATCTATGCGGTGCTGAAATTGATCTACCAAGAATGGAGGACAGTTTGCACCGTTTGCAACGGGCGCTTCATTCAGTAAAAATGGCGAATGTGTTTGATGTTGTTATTATTGACTGCCCGCCTTCTCTCGGCTCCTTAACTCTGAATGCATTTGTGGCGGCTGATTCGCTATTGGTTCCAATCCAATGTGAATATTACGCACTAGAAGGTATTTCGATGGTGCGGCAAATAATCGATCAAGTCCGAGATTCAGGAGATAATCCTACACTTCATATTATAGGGATTGCGATGACGATGTATGATGGCCGCACCCGGTTGTCTCAACAGGTTTTAGATGAGGTGCGTGAACATTTTTCAGACATTGTTTTTGAGACAACTATTCCTAGGGCAACGCGACTGGCTGAGGCGCCAAGCCATGGCAAGCCAGCATTAGTTTATGATCCAGATGGATTGGCGACTGCCGCATATGATGTTTTGGCGGGTGAATTATTACAGCGGTTGAATCAAATCGAGCTTGCTCCCGACAATGTGGTAGATGTGACGGCATTTCAAAATCCGCTCCCTGTGCAAAATCAGGCTTGAATCTACACTAGTCATTGCGGAGATTGGTCGAGCAACAGGTTTCCCTTAGGTTTTATTTGTTTTAATTTTTGGTTATAGTATTAATTATGCCTAAACTCAGGGTGGAGATGAAAATAGAGAAGGTGACGATGGAGTTGCCAGACACAAAGACGCTACAGCTTAAATGGCCAGAAGGGTATGACGTAAATTTCTTATCGGGACAATTCATTACTGTATGGTGGCCGCATCATCCAAAATATAAACGTGCTTACTCCTTAAGTTCCTGCGCGTTGGACAGAGGAAGGTTTGAAATAACAGTAAAACGTGAAGGAAAAATGGGGACCAGTATTGTCGACTGGGCTGAGAAGGGTGATGTGCTAGGGGTTATTGAGCCGACGGGAAAGTTTCTTCCTGTGTTTGAGCCTCCCGGTAGGCACTTAATTTGCATAGCTGGAGGGTCGGGGGTAACTCCTTTTAGGGGGTTTTTGCGAGAAGCGACTCAGCGTAAACTGGATACGCGCATTACTGTCCTCTACACTGTTAGGACAACCAATGACATTATTTTTAACGATGAATTTCTTCAGCTTGAAAAAGAGAACCCAAACTTTAATTTTTTGGTAACCTGTACCCGATTAACAGATGAAGATCCTTGGGGAGGTCGGCGTGGCCGAATAGATGCAGATTGGATTAAACATAATATAGACGACATGGCTAATACCATATTTTATGCTTGTGGCCCCAATGGTTTGGTCGAAATGGCTGAATCGCTGGCAAAAGATGAGTTAGGAGCAGTCAAGGATCAGGTTGTCCTAGAAAAATGGGGTTAATTTCTGGTGTCCGAACTTAAGCGAACGCCGCTGTTTCCATCGCACGAGGCCCTCAATGCTCGGTGTGTAGATTTTGGGGGCTGGGAGATGCCGGTCCAGTATGATGGAGTTGTCGCAGAGCATCAAGCAGTTCGAAAATCAGCAGGTGTTTTCGATATTTCCCATATGGGGGAGATCATGGTTGGAGGTGCGCATGCGGTAGCATTTCTTGAGTTAACACTTACAAATCGTGCTTCAACATTAGCGGTTGGAGATGCTCAATATTCATTGATGTGTAATGAGCAGGGCGGGGTGATTGATGATTTATATGTATATCGAATAGCCCAAGAAGTTTTTCTGCTTATAGTCAATGCCTCGCAAATAGATGATGACTTTTCAGAACTTAAGAGACTTGTCGTAGAGTTTGAAAAGGATCGCACTGTAAATGTAGTAAATGAATCAGATGACCTAGCTGCGATTGCCGTGCAAGGCCCAAATGTAAACCTCTTTATTGACGATGTTTTTTCACTGAAAGGTCTAATAAATGTTGATAAGCCAACTGACTTAACAAAAAATCAAATTGATGTTTTTATATTTGAAGGGATGAACGTCTATGTTGCTAATACGGGCTATACAGGAGAGGCTGGCTTTGAATTGGTAGCACCCCGTGATGTAATAACGCAATTGTGGGATAGGGTGTTAGATTTAGGTAAAGATAACGGTATTCAGCCTGCCGGACTGGGTGCTCGAGATACCTTGCGAATGGAAATGGGATATCCTTTATATGGTCATGAATTAAATAATACAGTTACCCCTCTAGAAGCAGGTTTAGGTTATTTCGTTGATCTAGAGAGGCCGTTTCAAGGCCAGTCAAAATTGTCTTCTCAGAAGAATAATGGATTGAAACGAAAAAATCTAGGGTTTGTAATGACCTCAAAATCGCCACCGCCGAGGGAAGGCTATTCGGTTTATATCGGGGGAAAGCAGGTTGGTACTGTTTCGAGTGGCACGCAAAGCCCCTCACTTGGTAAGGGTATTGGAATGGCTTTTATTGATATGCCTCACGCCTTGATTGGGAAAGAGGTTGAAATTCAAATACGTGGCCGCTATTACCCGGCTGTTCTCAGTAAAAAACCCCTTTATAAAAAATATGACTAACATTCCTGAAGAATTAAGCTACACCAAATCCCACGAGTGGGTCTCAGTTAATGATGAGACGGCCGTTATCGGTATAACGGACCATGCGCAGTCAGAGTTAACAGACATAGTTTATGTTGAGCTTCCAGAAGTAGGTCGTACATTACTCAGGGGCGAACAATGTGCAGTTGTAGAATCAGTTAAAACCGCCAGCGACATATATGCACCTATAGAAGGTGAGGTAGTTGCTGTTAATAAAGATTTGGAAGCGGCTCCTGAAAAGGTGAACGAAGACCCATATAAAACCGGGTGGTTTTTTAAGATTAAATTATCTGGAGAACCTGATTTATCCGGGTTGCTTAATTCATCATCCTATAGCTCTGAAATTGAAGGGGTATGATGTGGTGAGATTTGTTGTTTGTGGCTGCCTCATTTCATTCAGTGCTTTTGCTGCCCTGGATTTAGTGGTTCGCAATGGTTTGGTTTATGATGGTACCGGTCAAGCTCCTCGGCAATTAGACGTTGGTGTAAGTAAGGGCCAAATTGTTTCTATTCGGCAAAATCTTCCAAGGGGCGTGGTTACTCTTGATGCGCAGGGTATGGCTGTGGCTCCGGGGTTTATTGATGTACACACGCATGCAGAAAATATCGTTCATCACCCTAAAGCGGAAAATTTTCTTAGGATGGGCGTAACAACCCTTGTTCTGGGTAACTGCGGATCATCTAAGCTTGAACTTAATAAGTTCTACAACCAACTCCAGGAGAAAGGATTCTCGGCCAATGTTGCAAGCCTTATTGGGCACGGCACTGTGAGAAGACAAGTTATGGGAGGTTCTATTAGGCGGCCACCAACAGAAGGTGAATTGGCTGAAATGGAAAAATACATCGCACAAGCCATGCATGATGGGGCGCTGGGGATGTCTACTGGGTTAATATATTTACCCGGCACCTTTTCGAAGACGGACGAGTTGATTGCTTTGTCCAAAATTGTTTCGAAACATAAAGGTATATATGTGAGTCACATGCGCAGCGAGGGGGCGAATATCTTTAAGGCAGTGGATGAACTTTGCGCAATCGGGCAACAGGCAAAATTGCCAGTTCACATTTCTCATCTTAAATTAGCTGGGCGGCAGATGTGGGGAAAGCATTCAGAATTATTGTCTCGCCTGAATCAGGCGAGACAAGACGGGATTGAACTTACTCATGACCAATATGCTTATACGGCTTCCAGTACTAGCTTACGGCAGTTACTGCCTGATAATCTGCTTGCTGCCGGTCGTGCAGCTTATGCGAATCATTTAAATGACCCGAAAAAACGAGCTGAAACAGTTTCCTGGATGAAATCTCGTTTGCGTGCCCGAGAGCGAAAGGATTATTCGTATGCAGTGATTGCTTACCACAAGAAGCAGCCGAAGTATAATGGCCTAAACGTTGTAGAAGCGGCCAAAATTCGCTATGGAGAACAATCGCTCGATCATCAAATAGCGCTCATTATGGAAGTAGAATTAAATGGAG
>CAJWKQ010000182.1 GCA_913041895.1 uncultured Verrucomicrobiales bacterium | reverse complement strand
TGTTGCAGAAAAAAAACTAATGCCAGAGGCCGATACTTGGTTTTCGAACGATCCTTCAGGACTTGCGTTTTCATCACTCATATTCAAGTAGAATTCCTGACTCATTATGATTCGCCTGTCTAATTAAAAGTAATCTCATTATTTCATTGGAGTTTGCGTGTGACTGTTTACTCATTTGTCGTAACTATCATTTTCTGATAGAAATCTCCTGTACGTGGAAAACCCCCTACCCAATATTCCCAATCCGTGGAAGATCTTTCGTGAAGATCTCAGGCGGGTCTGCGACAAGGAAAGTCGAGAGGTTTTACCAAAATGGTGGATGCGTGTCGCACGCTTTGTCTTGCTAGCCTACCGGAAGTTTGACGAAGAACGTTGTTACATGCGAGCCGCTGCACTGGCATTCAATTCGCTCTTGGCATTGGTGCCAGTTTTGGCCCTAGCCACGGCCATAACCTCAGCAGTTACCAAGGATGACTCTCAATCTGTGCAGCAATTCGTGAGTAAAGTAATCGTAAGTGTACTCCCAGCATCAACCAATCAAGAAAACCCAGCCGTAGCAGAGAAAATCGACGAAATACGAGGGAACCTTCGCGAAAACATAATCAACTTTATCAACAATCTAGCCAGTCAAATTCGCCCTGATAAAACCGGTATCCTCTCTGCAATGGTGTTTGTTTATCTGGGGCTACTTGTAGTAATGCAATTGGAGGATACCTTTAATGACCTCTTTAGTATACCGCGTTCTCGAGCATGGTATGCGCAAATACTAAAATTTTCGCTGCCCTTAATACTGGGACCCGGATGTATCATTATGGCTTTTGCATTAACTCACGGGGGTTACTTTGAAGAATTGAGCACACAGCTTCAAAGCTTGGGAAGTTTTTTTACGACCATAGTACCCCTTCTTTTGGCTATGGCCGGCTTAACATTCCTCTACAAACTCATTCCGAATATGGCAGTTTCGTGGAGTGCAGCTATTTGGGGAGGACTCGTAGCAGGTACCCTATGGCAATTAAACCATTTACTTAGTGCTATGTACGTTTCGCATATTCTTATGAAGAATGATCTCTATGCTAAAACCTATGGCGGCAGCTTAGGATTGCTGCCGGTTTTTATGTTAGCAGTTTACTTTACTTGGCTGATCATTCTTTACGGGGCGCTTGTGGCAGCAAGAGTCCAATATCACTCCTCTCCACTACAAGAAAGCGTAGAGGATAAAGATGCCGAACCTGTTAAACCGAATGAAGCCAAAACGGGTTGATTCAACAAAAGTCATCCAGTTAGTCGGAGCTTTAAATGCAGCGGTCTGGTTGGGGGGCACAGTTTTTTTCACGTTTATCGCAGGACCAGCTTTCTTCAGCGCTGATTTAGAGCCTATCCTGCCAAAACCTGAAAGTGGCATTGCTGCGCGTTATCTCATTGGCAAATTTGCAGCCTTCCAAATTGCATGTGCCTCGATTGCCGTAATAAACCTATTTATCGGTTGGCGGCGGAGCATGTTTGATAAACCAAAATCGCAGGCACTAATATTAATTGCCACTATCCTATTAATCGGAACAGGAATGCTACTCCTAACACCGAAAATGGACGTCCTTCATCAGTTAAAATATGCTGAATACTTTGGATTGCAGGCAACCCCGGAAGAAAAGGATGTTGCTGCAAAAGCATTCGGGAGACTGCATGGAATATCTCAAGTCGGAAACTTGCTTGTTCTTATAAGCCTACTGTTAAACTTTTTTCTCTACTGGAAAATGGCTGCCAAATCGAAACGGCCAGCAGCAGATTAACAGACTACCTAAGATTAAATTACCGGCGCATCATTCCACAATCCTTCCAAGTCGTACTGGGAACGAACATCCTTGATCATTACGTGAACAATTACATCAAAGTAATCTATTACCACCCAATTGTTGGAACTTATCCCTTCTGGTTTGGAGGCACTAACACCGTGCTCTTGTTTAAGGGAATCGACAATCTCATTCCAAATCGCCCTGACGTGAGGCTCACTGGTGGCCGATGCAATAACAAAAAAATCCGTGACACTTGACACCTCACGTACATCAAGGATCACAACTTCTCCGGCCTTTTTAGCCTCAGCGTATTCACGACAACATTCTGCTAGTTTTTGTCCATGCATTTTCTTATTGGTAAACCTGTAATTTAATTAACTTTTCATCGACTGCCTGAGGAACCAAATGACCAACTGGCTTTCCTTGCTTAAGCAGTCTGCGTATTTTGCTGGATGAAATATCAATAGGGTCTCCCTCTAGGTATTTACCGTTGAAACGTTCAGGGAATTCTACCTTTGACTCACCTATACGAGGGACTGCAATAAAGGTCACCAACTTGGCCAGCTCATCAGCTTCGCGCCACTGACCCAAAGTAGGCACGTGATCGGCTCCGATTAAATAAAACAACTCCGAATCTGGAAAACGACGAGAAACGGACCGAACCGTATCAATGGCATAGGAAGGTCCACCTCTTTCTACTTCCTGAAGATCTATCTCACAACCATCGACAGAATCAAATGCTGCATTTAATAATGCCAAGCGGACTTCATTTTTCGAAGGTGGGTTTTCTGGTTTAAATGGCGAACATGCAGCTGGAATAATTAAAAGTTTGTCCAATTGTAGTTCGCCTAATGCCTTGCGAACAACCATCACATGTGCCGAGTGAACTGGATCGAAGGTGCCCCCAAAAAGGCCAATACGTCCTTGCCCCATATTATGCCTCAACCGGGTCTCCTTCAGTCGATTGGTCCAAGGCATTTTCTTCCAAGACACCTTTGGCCGCAGGAAACAGTTTGAAAGCCTCAACTATTATCCATATCTCCAAAATAATGGTTGCAAGTCCAATACCTCCCAAAAGGTAATCTACCTGTCCGGCTTTGAGCCATCCAGGCGAAATAAACAATTGATGAATCATCGCCCACATCGGCATCACCAGCATAAAGAACATGGGAATAGCCAAGAACCAAATCGCTCGACCACGCCGCCATAGATAAAAAGTAATCACCATAAAGGATAAGCCTGCCAACAACTGATTGGTTGCCCCAAAGAGTGGCCACAACGTCAACCCTCCCTTGCCCGCATTCGCCAAACTCCACTCAGCATTCCCTTGAGGAATTGCCGCCATTGCTGCGGCAATAGCCACAGCAAAAATCGTTGCACCGTGTTTATTTTGTAACAGGGCAAATGGCTGAGCTGGAATTGTCTCACCTTCTCCCACCTTGCCGCCCAGTGTAGCGGCAAGTTCCTGAACAACGTAACGTTGTAATCGGCAGGCTGTATCCAACGTAGTGCCCGCGAATGAGGCAACGAGAACGCCCATCAATGCGATAGCCACAGAACTACTCAAACCAAGAGCTTGGAGAAAGTTTGCCGAGCCCTGCACAAAGGCCCCCACCTTTGCGGCCAAAGCGCCGGCAGCGGTCCAGTCACCATATTGAGCGGCCCATGCGGCTTGGCCCGTAAGCATGGTGCCATCTTTCATCGCTAGACCTAGCCCCAAACCAGCCCCACAAGCAACAATCACGAGCGTAGCCAAAAACCCCTCGGTGAGCATACTACCATAACCGACGAAGCGCGCGTCCGTTTCATTTTTTAGCTGTTTACTGCTGGTGCCACTGGAAACTAGACAGTGAAAACCACTCACCGCACCGCAGGCAATAGTGATAAAGAGAAACGGGAAAATGACGGGTGCATTCTTGGGATTCAAATCCCACTTGGGGGCAACCATGCTAAGGGTTTGTTTTTCGCCGCCCGTTGGCGTGTAGCCAAACAACGCTGCAACTACCAGACCAAGCACAATGAGCGAGAGAGCAGAGATGAGCTGTAGAGAATTAATGTAATCACGTGGTTGCAGGAGCGTCCACACCGGTAACACGGAGGCGACGTAGGAATATCCAAGCAGTACGATAACCCACGTCCAGATCGGCCACGCGGCTAGGGTGGTGTTGAATGATTCCAAAAAACTGATGTTTCCGAAGGCTACTGCGAGATACATCACCCCTAAGGCGGCGAATGAGGGCAACAACAGACCAACGCCTTTACGATGGAGAAGCATGCCGATGGCAATGGCAATGGGAATTTGCACTACGCACGGAAAGATAGCCGCTGGGTATTGCTTGAATACCGCAGCGATGACCAATCCAAAAATGGCGAGCACGACAGTGAGTGCCATAAATAGAGTGAACAAGAACAGTAGCCGCACGCGCTTGTTAAGTACGCGGCCGGCGATATCACCAACGGTTTGACCGTTATTGCGAAGGCTAACAACGAGCGCCCCAAAATCGTGTACCGCACCAATGAAGATTGAACCAAACACTACCCAAAGCAGTGCCGGCACCCAGCCCCACATAATTGCTATCGCCGGGCCAACGATTGGCCCAGTACCAGCAATGGAAGTGAAATGATGACCAAAAACAACGGATTTTTGGGTTGGAACATAATCAACTCCATCATTGAGCCGTTCGCTCGGGCATATGGTATCGGCCGAAAGCCGAAAGATTTTACTGCCGAGCCAGCGACCGTAGGTGTGGTAGGCGACGATAAAGCCAATACCGGCCAGCAGTGCGATCAGGAGCGTTTCCATGATAACAACGGCGGAAGCTAACGAAAAAAAGGCCCAAAAGCAATGCTGACTATGAATGAGGAACCTAACAAAAAAATCGAAAAAACGGTTGTTAACAAGTGTTAGCAGTGTTAGTAACTAACTTTTGCCGCTGGTGCTAACCATCAACTAAAAGTTGGACTCGCCCGTGCCAAGGAAGGTGTGCCCTGAAGAGGCCTCTGGATTTGTTGCGGCGAGGTGACGAGGAAACAGATTTATGTCACGACATCGTAGTTTAAGGACCACAGGATCTATCGGAGCTAAGCGTAACGTTTTGAAGCGTTGGGAGCGCGTAGCTCTGCTTAGAAAACGTGGCCAATGGAAGACCGGCGATAGTGTCTGCGGATTGCGTAAGACCAAGCCAGCAGCGTAACCTACGCTCCCTTCTTCAACTTTGATGTCATTGGCTTTCGCCTAGGTACAGCTTCTGTTTTCCCGAAGAGTTGGATACAAGACCTGTTTCGTGTATCCGGAGGAAAGTTGATGGTGCGCCTGCAAAAATTCTTGGCCCAGGCCGGAATCGCTTCACGGCGTGCGAGTGAAACGATCATCCGGGAAGGACGCGTAGAGGTAAACGGCCGTGAGGTCACAAAGCAAGGGGTCCAAGTTGATCCAGTTGCTGATGTGATCAGTGTAGACGGTCAAATGATTCAACCCCTTCGTCACCATTATGTAGCGGTACATAAACCCCGTGGAGTTTTGTGTACCAGGAAGGACGAGCGCAAACGAACCATCCTTGGTGATTTGCTCCCGCCCGACTGGGATCTCAAACCGGCGGGAAGACTGGACCGTGATAGTGAAGGTTTGATCTTTGCCACAAACGACGGCGGGTTCGCACTGCGGGTTACCCATCCCCGGTACGAGGTCACTAAGGTCTATGAGGTTGAAGTCGAAGGCAAGGTGCCACACCAAGTTTTGAGGCTTTTTACCAAAGGCGTAAAGCATCACGAGGTGGTGTTACGCGCACAGAAAGCCTCACTGCTAAGTTCCAATCGCTCCCGTAGCGTAATTAAGATGGAACTAACCGAGGGTAAGAACCGGGAGATACGCCGCATGTTTGCGACACAGAACATGAAAGTTATCCGGCTAGTCCGGGTGCAGATTGGTAACGTCAAATTAGGCGAATTACCGGCCGGTAAATGGCGAACACTGACAAAAACAGAAATAGAATCATTACAGAGGACAAAATGAAACCTACCAGAACACTTATCCCCGTGTTGACCTTTGCCGCCGGCACTATCCTTATTGCCCAAAACAATCCAGGCCAACCCGAACCTTTCCCTGCCCCAGGCGACCCCCTGCCACCTGCACCCGTCCCTGCAAAACCTGCACCCGTCCCTGCAAAACCTGCACCCGTCCCTGCAAAACCTGCACCTTCACCGATCACTATACCTGCGCCCGTCCCTGCAAAACCTGCACCTTCACCGATCACTATACCTGCGCCAATCCCGATCGCGATCGCTCCCGCTACACCCGCCAACAAAGCTCCCGCTCCCGAAGCGGGGCAACAACCAATAGGCGATCCATCTATTGGTCTTGGGATTGTCAATGGAACTCGTGTAAGCGCACGTGGAAAAGCCACAATTTTTAGCGAACTTGTTTTCCAATTCCAAAAAGACGAAGCCTTAAATATTTTGGAGGAAGTCACCCTCGACAACCCCAAGGCCGGTGAACCTAGAAAGTGGTATCGTGTGCAGGTTCCAATCGATGCAGGTCTTTGGGTCCATGGAGATTTTTTGAACGCCGCCACTACAATTCAGGCCTTAAACGCAAAAAATCAACCAATCAAACTAAATGTTGCCTCTATTAAGGCCAATGTGCTGAACGTACGCGGTGGTGCTGGTGAGGAATTTCCTATCCTTTCAAAATTGCCACGAGAAGCACAGGTCGTGCTCACAGGTGCCAGTAAAGGCAAATGGAGAGAGGTTCTCGCCCCAGAGAATGCCTCTGTATATGTCGCTGCTCAATTTGTCACACGGCA
>CAJWKQ010000181.1 GCA_913041895.1 uncultured Verrucomicrobiales bacterium | reverse complement strand
CTCCCGGGTTCATGCCTCCTATCATTTCAGCACGTTTTGCCGAGCGTTCTTCCTCAATAAGCTCGCGGCGGGAGAGAACGATATTTTGCCTCTCCACATTGACCTTCACGATCTTGAATTCCATTTTTTCACCGACCAGCGCATCGAGGTTATGTGGTTGAACTACATCGACCTGTGAACTGGGCAGAAATGCTTCTACGCCGATGTTGACAATAAGCCCTCCTTTGACTGCATCCTTGATCCGACCGGTAACAATTCCCCCTTCCTCGCATATGGAATTTATTTTGTCCCAGTTCTTTTTGAATTCAGCACGCTCATGAGACAGCTCCACTTGACCATCACGGTTCTCCAGAACCTCAATGAGAACCTCAATCTGAGAACCCACCTCTGGGCGGTTATCCTCGTCAAATTCGTTTAATGCCACGTGGCCTTCACTTTTGTAGCCAATATCGACTATAACTTCTTTGCCCCGTACATCAATGACGGTGCCATCTACAATTTCGCCCTGAGAGAAAGTCTTTAGACTCTTCTCAAAAGCTTCTTCCATGGTCAGCATAGCTGTTGTGTATTCTCTGTGAAAAACAAGGACCTAAGAAAGCGCCCTTGCATGAAAACCGCCGTCTTTTCAGCGCCGATCGGTGATAAAGCCAGCGGGTTTAATGGTTAATAACCTGTTAACATAGTGTTAAAGCCCTAAATGAAACTCCGCACTCACGGGTTTCGGGCGAATGGGAAAAGTACGCCTGAACCCTGACAATGCAAGGTTTTTGTGGGTTGCTAAACTGTTCGACCGAATTTCTTTTCTAGTTCGGCATAACTCATCTCGATGAGAGTTGGCCGGCCATGAGGGCAGGTATAGGGCATGGAGCATTGGCGTAGATCTTTCAGCAGTCCTTCGAGCTCTGGGTCGCTCATGACATCATTGGCCTTGATAGCTTGGCGACACACGGTTTTGGTGACCACATCCTCGCCCAATCTCATGGAGTTTACTCCTGTTCCCACCGCCTTTAATTCGTCAATTAAAGCCAGCAAAAATCCCTTCGCATCCTTTACTTTGGTAAAAGGGGGTAAGGCATCCAGTAAAAATGTGCGTTCACCAAACACACTGATTCCCACGCCCAGTCGGCTTAGTGTTTCCACCTGTTCGCTGAGAAAAGCTGCATCAGGCGCGGTGAGTTCAACGGTTTCAGGCAAAAGGAGCTTCTGGGAAGCAGTTTGTTCACGCTCCATTTGTTCGAGGAGCTGCTCATACAAAACCCGTTCATGGGCCGCGTGTTGGTCCATCAGCACCAAGCCATTTTCTGATTCCAAGACCACGTAGAGTTTACCTACCACCCCGATGATTTTGAGGGGGGCTGAGAGCAAAGGTTTTGGATCCTGCAGGTCAGTTTGGGTGTTCGCCTGTGGGATTAATGGCGAGGCATCATCTTTAGGAATCGGTGCGGGCGGTTCCTTGAAATCCATGTCCAGCGGTTTTTGCTGGGCAACAGGTTGAATTGTTACATCTTCAGCAGCCAGTCCGAAACTGTCTGCAGTGGTAAACGTAGCTAAGGCTTCATGGTTTGTGGGTTGTTGAGCGTGGTAGTTTGCCAAGCCTTCCTTGACCGCATTGGCTACAAACCTGCGAACCTCGCGTTCGCGGTGAAATTTAACCTCACGCTTGGATGGGTGGATGTTTACGTCCACTTCACCCGGACCTATCTCCAAAAAGAGACAGCACACGGGATATTTCCCTTTCATGAGTGCGGTGTGATATCCTTCGCGCAGGGCCATGCTCAGGCCTACATTGTCAACAGGCCGTTGGTTGACAAAGAGATGCTGGTTATCACGGTTGCTACGACTAACTCCCGGCGCGCCAATGAACCCCCAGATGCGAATGGAGATGGCCGGAGTCTCCTCTTCATCAAAAGGTCTTTTGGGTAGAACACCTTCAGTATCAATGGAGACCAGTCGTAGGCCATCACCCCAGAGGGCGTTGAGTCGACGTTCCAAAGGCGAGGCTCCCTCACCGGTCTCGGCCGGTAGGCGCCATACTTCGCGGTCGTTATGGCGGAAAGTGAAGGCTACCTCAGGATGCCCCAGAGCCATTAGGCTTAAGGCATGCTGCACATGGGAGCGTTCGGTTTCCTCAGTGCGCATGAATTTACGGCGGGCAGGCAGGTTGTAGAATAAAGAACGTACCTCCACCTCGGTGCCGGCTGCGGCGCCCGCTTCCTGCACCGAAATCATTTTACCACCATTAATGGTAATTTGCGTGCCCGCTTCTGCCTCCGCTTCGCGTGAAGTCAGTGTAAAACGGCTGACACTGGCAATACTGGGAACCGCTTCACCGCGAAAACCCATGGTACTGATGGAGGCCAGATCCTCCGCGCGCGTAATCTTGCTGGTGGCGTGGCGTTCAAGACTCATTAAGGCATCATCACGGCTCATGCCGTGACCATCATCAATGACGCGAATGCGGCTGCGCCCGCCGGCTTTTACTTCCACAGTAATCTGGGAGGCCCCTGCATCCAGTGCATTTTCCACCAATTCCTTGACCACGCTGGCTGGACGCTCGACTACTTCACCCGCAGCAATCTGGTTGGCGACCTGTTCAGGGAGTAGTTTGATGCGGTTCACTGGCAGTCCATTTTCACTGTGGTACTGGGGTGTGTCCACGTGAACTTGTGGACAGGATAGGGTGGGTTTACTGACACTTGACCCCAAAAATGGAAGTGGGTAGTGTCCGGTGCTTAACGGTGGTCGTAGCTCAGTTGGTAGAGCCCCAGATTGTGGTTCTGGTTGTCGCCGGTTCAAGTCCGGTCGATCACCCCATTTTTATTTGATCATGAAACATTCTCTTTCGTTGCTAAGTGTGTTGTTTCTGGTTGGTTGTGTGGTGATCCCAAGCAAGAGGGTTACGTTTAATGATATCAAGGTGGGTATGCCACGTGATGAAGCGGTGGTATTGCTTGGAAAGCCTCACCGCATTTCAGCCAAGGGCAATGAGGAGAAGCTCTATTACAATGAATCGGCTCTTTATATTGGCATCTTTGGGATAGGAAAAGTGAAGGAGGCAAACCGTGAATACAGATTACACATTGTGGATGGTAAGGTTGACTCCTTCGGGTTGATAGGAGAACACCGCGAAGAGGCCGCAACTGAAGAAGAAGAGAATTAAAACGTTGCGCTTCTGGGGGTTCTTGGAAACGGAATCACATCGCGTACATTTGCCATGCCGGTGGCGTAGATAAGTGTGCGCTCAAAGCCGAGGCCAAAGCCCGCATGGGGTACAGTACCGTATTTCCTTAAGTCGCGGTACCACCAGTAGTCGGCCTTTTCCAAATTCATTTCCTCTAGTCGTGCGTCGAGTACATCCAGCCGTTCTTCACGCTGGGAGCCACCGATGATTTCCCCAATGCCCGGAGCTAGAACGTCCATTGCGGCTACCGTTTTATCATCATCATTCATTCGCATGTAAAAGGCCTTAATGTCCTTGGGGTAATTCATTACGACTACAGGTCGGCCAACGTGTTCTTCAGTCAGCCAGCGTTCATGTTCACTTTGCAGGTCCATGCCCCATTTTACCGGGAATTCAAACTTGTGCCCTTCAGCAACCACCTTCTCAAGCCGAGATATGGCCTCGGTGTAATCCATGCGTTCAAAACTGGCCTGAACAAATTTCTCCAGCCGCTCGATGCAACCCTTGTCCACGCGTTGCTGAAAGAACGCCATGTCATCAGCCCTTTCATCGAGTAACCGCTTGAAAATGGATTTAAGGAAATCTTCAGCCAAATCCGCATCATCTGATAGATCAGCAAAAGCAATCTCCGGCTCGATCATCCAGAACTCAGCCAGATGCCGCGAGGTATTGGAGTTCTCAGCGCGGAAGGTGGGTCCGAAGGTGTATACCTTGCTTAAGGCCAGACAGTAGCTTTCCACATTTAACTGGCCAGACACCGTTAGGTTGGTTTCTTTGCCAAAAAAATCCTGAGTAAAATCTATATCACCTTTTTCATTACGGGATAGGTTTTCCAGGTCAAGTGAACTGACTCTAAACATTTCACCGGCCCCTTCACAGTCGCTACCGGTGATAATGGGCGTGTGTACCCAATAGAAACCGTTCTCATGAAAATATTGGTGGATGGCATTGGCCACACAGTGCCGTACCCGTGCCATGGCCGAAAAGGCGTTGGTGCGCACACGCAGGTGGGCCTGCTCACGGAGGTACTCAAACGTATGCCTTTTAGCCGGCATGGGGTAAGTCTCAGGATCATCCACCATGCCCACCGGTTCTATTCGCGAGGCCATTAGCTCCACGCTTTGGCCTTTGCCTTCTGAAGCGACCACTTCGCCCTCGACTATAACTGAGCAGCCGGTGGTGAGATGCATCACGTCATCTTCATAATTATCGAGTTCACCCGGGGCCACCACTTGGGCCGGCTCGAAGCACGATCCATCGTGTAATTGAACAAAAGAAAGACCTGCTTTGGAGTCTCGGCGTGTGCGTACCCAGCCTCGAAGCTGTACGTAATCTCCTACTGCTACGCCTTCCTGTTTCAGTAACTGGTTGACCGACACCAGTCGGGATTCCTTACTCATGCTTAGAAAGGTAAACAGTGTGTCGCCCCCAATTCCAAGGGAAATTATTCGCTGGTCAAATGCTTGAGTTGACGGGATTCAAGCTATAGGAATAACAATTGTGAGCAATATCAGGGACATGAAGGAAATAGGACTAGTCGGACTAGTCAATACGAATTAAGAGTATGTTATAGCTGCGGATTGCTTTGACCTTTTACAAAAAAACCCATATTTTGCGCCGTTCTGACGCTTTTTCGGCATGATCGGATTAATCAAAAAAATCTTCGGTACAAAAAACGATCGCGAGGTCGCGCGCATACAAAAAACGCTGATTCCTCAGGTTTATGCGTATGAAGAACAATTGAGCGCCATGAGTGATGAGGATTTGCGCGCACAGACCAAGGAGTGGCAGGAAGAGTTAGGCGCTATAGAAGATGATCAGCAGTTGGCTCATCGTTTGGATGAGCTAATGCCCATGGCTTTTGCTGTGGTCAAAGAGGGGGCCAAACGATTGTGCGGGAAATATGTCGAGGTTCGAGGCCACGAAATCTTGTGGGAGATGGTGCATTTTGATGTACAGCTTGTCGGGGGCTATGCACTTCATAAGCGAAACATCGCCGAGATGGCCACAGGTGAAGGAAAAACACTGGTGGCCACCTTACCTGTTTACCTCAATGCTCTGACTGGACGTGGAGTGCATGTGGTGACGGTTAATGATTATCTTGCCGCACGTGACTCCGAGTGGATGGGTGCTCTCTATACTTTTCTTGGGCTAACGGTGGGGTGCATTCAGCACGATCAGGATCCCAGCGTGAGACGTGAGCAATATTATCAGGATGTTACTTACGGAACCAATTCTGAATTCGGGTTTGATTATCTGCGTGATAACGGTATGGCACAAAGTGAAGCCCATCAGGTGCAGCGCGGACATTATTTTGCCATTGTGGATGAAGTAGACTCCATTCTCATTGATGAAGCCAGAACCCCCTTGATCATCAGTGGTCCAGCTATGGTTAAGCAGGACCAACGTCTCTACGGGGAGCTCAAGCCTCGTATTCAGGACTTGGTTCGCCAGCAAAAACGATTGTGCGAAAAGTACCTCGCTGAGGTGAAAGAGCTATCAGCCAAGTTGGGGGATAGTGAGGATCCGGACATTGAACACCAAATTGGTCTTTTGCTTTATCGTGTGCAGCAAGGTCAGCCCAAGCATCCTGGTCTCTTAGAGGCCAAGGTCGATCCTGCCAATCGGCGCAGATTGGAAAAATCAGAAATGGAATTGCACAAAGACCAGACCAAAAAGGAACTTTACGCGCAAAAGGAGCACCTCTTTTTTGCAATTGATGAGAAGGGTCATGATGCGGATCTTACTGAGAAGGGACGGTCGTTACTGAGCCCTAATGATGCGGATGCCTTCATGATGCCTGACATTGTAACTGCACATCATGAGATAGATACGAATGAAAATCTTACAGAGAAAGAACGGTTGACTGAGAAGGAGCGAGTACGGGTAAGTGCAGGGGCCAAGGCTGAACGGATTCATGTAACATCTCAACTGGTTAAGGCTTATTGTCTTTATGAGCGGGATACTCAATACATCGTGCGTGAAAATAAGGTCGTCATTGTTGATGAGAATACTGGTCGACCAATGGAAGGCCGCCGTTGGAGTGATGGGCTGCATCAGGCTGTGGAGGCCAAGGAGAGTGTTAATATTGAAGAAGAAACTCAGACTTACGCCACTATTACTATTCAAAATTATTTCCGTCTTTATACCAAACTTGCAGGAATGACAGGAACAGCCGAGACAGAACAAGCCGAATTCTTTGATATTTATAAACTTGGTGTTCTGGTTATTCCCCCCAATCGACCTTGCTTAAGAGAGGATAAGGACGATTCCATCTACCTGACTGAAAAGGAAAAATACAAGGCGGTCGTTAATGAGGTAAAGGAAATCCATGGTCGTGGACGCCCGATTCTTGTTGGAACAGTAGCGGTAGAAACTAGTGAGATGCTATCTAGATTACTGCATAAGGCACATATTCAACATAGTGTGCTAA
>CAJWKQ010000180.1 GCA_913041895.1 uncultured Verrucomicrobiales bacterium | reverse complement strand
AGTATAAACATACCCCCTAGAGAGCCAAATGCACCCAAAAGAATGGTTAACTCATAAGCAACCGGAAAGGCAAAGAAACCACTGAACAGAGGTTTACCTCCAACCACAATATCGTAGTCAAATTTGTTCATGAAGTAAATCATGGCCATACCTACGGTAAACCCAGTTAAGCCGCCGAAAAAAGTAAACCAACCCACCTTCGCATTATCCAACCCCATCACCTCATCCATACCGTGGATCGGAAAAGGGGAATGCACATCCCACTTTTGGTATCCTTTACCATGAACTTTCTTGGCTGCAGCCATAATCTCAGCCGGAGTTTCATACTCCGCCATAATGGCAAAAGGCTTACTCATCAGTGGGTGCCTCCTTCCACCTTATCAGCTCCACCTTCTTTGGCATGGGGATCAGCCTGAGGGGTGACACCCTTCACTTCAAAGATACAAATTGCAGGCAAATACCGCACAAACAAAAGGAACAAGGTCATAAACAAACCAAACGTTCCAACAAAAGTCAGGATATCCACCTGAGTTGGGCTGTAATACCCCCAACTAGACGGCAAATAATCGCGATGGAGAGATGTCACAACGATTACAAAACGCTCAAACCACATGCCGATATTTACAAAGATAGAAACCACAAAAATAAACCATGGAGTTGTACGGCACCACTTAAACCAAAAAAGTTGAGGGCTGATCACATTGCAACTGATCATTATCCAATAACTCCACCAATAGGGACCAAAGGCACGGTTTTTAAAGGCGTAGAGTTCGTAAGGATTGCCACCATACCAAGCTATAAAGAACTCCATTCCATAGGCGTAACCAACAATAGAACCGGTCGCCATAATAACCTTACACATCAACTCCAAGTGCCTAACGGTAATAATTTCCTCCAGCTTGAAAAGTGTACGCATCGGAATCATCAAAGTGAGAACCATTCCGAATCCGGAGAAAATTGCACCGGCTACAAAATAGGGAGGGAAAATGGTCGTATGCCAGCCCGGCACCTGAGATACGGCAAAGTCAAAAGACACGATAGAGTGAACCGATAATACCAAAGGAGTACTCAGACCGGCCAAAAGAAGATAGGCCTTTTCATAATTACGCCAATGGCGGTTACCTCCGATCCAACCCATCGAAAAGATTCCGTAAAGGTACTGCTTAACCTTGTTAATCAACTTTTCGCAACCGGTCGTACACTTATCGGCATTTTTACGAAGCCGATCACGAATCGTAGCCAAGTCAGGAATCAATCCCATGTACCAAAACAAAAGAGATACCGTAAAATATGTTGAGACCGCGAAAACATCCCACAGAAGCGGTGATTTAAACTGAGGCCAAATGGCGTTTGCATTGGGAATAGGCAAAAGCCACCACGCCAACCAGATACGACCTACATGGATACCCGGAAAAATACCCGCGCAGATTACCGCAAAAATTGTCATCGCCTCAGCAGTTCGATTGATAGAAGTCCGCCATTTCTGGCGTAACAGGAAAAGGATAGCCGAAATCAATGTTCCGGCGTGACCGATACCAATCCAAAATACGAAGTTAACAATCGCCCAACCCCAAGCCACCGGATGGTTCAACCCCCATACACCCACACCCGTCATAAGCAGGTAGCCGATGTAGGTGAAGCACATCACCATGACCAAGAAACTGATCACAAAGGAAACATTCCACCAACGGGGCATTTTACCCTCCACGATCCCAGCAACCTGTTCAGTGATCCAGCCGAGAGGGCGATTGTTCAGCACCAGAGGCTCACGCACCAACTCCTTGGGAGTATGAGTTTCCACCTTAGGCTGAACCGTGGGCTCACTCATTAGTGATTACCTTCCTCATGGGAATGGCCATGGCCATTGTGTCCGTGATGATCATCACCATGCCCTCCTTCTGCAGCTTTATACTCCTTGGTGCTGAAAGGTTTTTCGTAACTGTCAGGCATCTTCGGGTTTGGATTACGTACTTTAGCCAAATAGGTGGTACGGGCACCGTTATCCAAGAAATCTAGCGTCTCGTAGGTGCGCGGATTATTCTTTTCCTCCACCACCTGTGACTCCTTATCCAACAAATTGCCGAAGGTAATGGCATCTGCAGAACAGGCCGACTGACAAGCTGTCTTAAGATCAGCATCTTTGAGCATGACATCATCACCAGATCCCGCCTTCACCTTTTTATTGATCTTGGCCGCTTGAATCCTAGAACTACAATAATCACACTTCTCCATTACACCCCGCATACGCACCGAAACCTGTGGATTCTTTGCAAGCTCGAGTAAATCCCATTCATCCTCTTTCTTGCTTGGTCTTTCACGGTCTGATAGCCAGTCCAAGAATAGAGCCGGTTTGGTTAATGGTGATTCATAGAGGTTCTCTAGAGGGCGTTTATTATAATCAAAGTAATTGAAACGTCTGACTTTCCAGGCACAGTTATTGGAACAATACCGAGTGCCCACACACCGGTTGTAAGCCATTATATTTAACCCCTCACTATCGTGAACGGTGGCGTTCACAGGGCAAACGCTCTCGCAAGGTGCATTTTCACAGTGCACACAGCTCATTGGCATGTTGACTACCTGAGGATCATCAATCCACTCCTCAGTGTGCTGCACATCGTCGCCATTTTGGCCTTGATCCTTAATCCAGCCTGCAGAAGCCTTGGGATTATGATTACGACCAGTGTAATAACGATCGATCCTTAACCAGTGCATCTCACGCCCATTAGCGACCTGCTCTTTTCCTACAATCGGAATATTATTCTCACTCTGACACGCAATGACGCAGTCATTACATCCCATGCAAGAATTAAGATCAATTGACATCCCCCATTGGTTAACGTCGCTCTTCAGTCCTGGACGCTCCTTATAGGGATGCTCGTATATCTTCCCTTCATTCCGAGCATGTGAGCCCAAACCCAAATTATCAGGGAAGAAATGCTTCTCACTATATTCTTCCCTACCTAACTCTTCAGCGCGTTTCTTCTCAGACTTCCTGAACTCCTTAAGGGTTGCCTCCCTAACAATGGGACGGCCCTCCATGGACCAATGTTCCTGAGTACTGGATAAGGGATAATCTTCGCCGGTATTTTCGATTGTTCCAAAATCCAAATTCTGATTACCCGAAGATCTAAGCTCGTAAAAATTAAATCCACCAACGTCTATGACTTTAGCTCCAAAGAAGTTGTTGTTGATGAGAGGCCTTTTCTCATATTCAAAGTTCGCAATTCTCAAGTCACCTTCCCGCCCATATCCCAAAGGCAAAGAAACGGTATTATCGGACATCCCCGGCTGAACCCATACAGGTGCTTCTATAGATTTACCTTGAACGGTAAGTTTTGCCTTTTTGCCATGCTCAAGCCCCAGCTTCTCAGCTGTCTTACGACTTACGCTCATTACATTATCCCACGTGATCTTGGTAATGGGATCGGGCACCTCCTGACACCAACCGTTGTTGGCAAAACGACCATCATCTACACTGTAGTCGCGCGTAAACACAACCTCGACACTCTTTGAAGGGATCGTGCTATAGGCAATACTTGGAATTTTCTGAGAAAGTTTTAAATCGGTGACAGGAGCCGACTCGCTGCCCTCCTGATAACCCCGGTGTAGATAATGCTCCCAACTATCACCGCTGAAAGTATCTTTTACTACATCGTAAGCTGACTGGTAATCATCTGAACCTGCAAAGGCATAAATCGACAGAACCTCTAACTCACTCATCGCATCAAAAAGTGGTGCGATTAATGGCTGGATGGAAACAATAGTCCCATCGTTGGTTCGGGCATCCCCCCAACTTTCCAAATAATGCGCCAGAGGAGCATTTATACAAATGGGAGAAGGATTCATGGAAGAATGAGATTCATCCTTCTTGAAATATGTCAGCCTAAACTGCGTCTTATCGACTATTGCCTTGCTATCGATATCAACACCCCCATCATAAACAGGATTACAGCCAAGGTTCACTACTCGATCATACTTACCGAGATCCTCTGACAAATCCTTAAGCGTCCCAAGTTGTTCAGTAGCTGCAGGTATGAACTCAACGGCATTTCCATTATTTCCCAGTATACCGTTAATGTGGTGTACCAGTATGTGAACTTCCTCAGGCTGACGATAGCCGGCCACTACCAGACCCTTGCCTTTGTTTGCCTCGAAATCTTCCACACATGCATCAATCCAGTGTTTTTGTTCTTGAGTAAGGTCCTGAATCAACTTTTGAGAATTGGCATCAGACAAAATCCCGAGCTTACTGGCAATGTAAACAGCAACGGCCCCGATCTTGGATGAATTGGCCCTCAACCGATGATCAGCGTTGGCACCGGTTTGGGTAAGCAGTGCCTCCACCGAGTAAAGACGATTCATTGAATCATCAGCACTTGCTAACTTACGGTTTTTTGAGAAATCACGAGTAAACAGACCTGAGTCTTCTTCAGTGCCCATGAAATCACAATCCAAGGATAAAATAACTTCGGCTTTTCCAAACTTCCAAACAGGGGTGATGGATTGTTCAAAAGCTCTGGATGCCGCTCTAGCATGAACACCAAAATCGATTGCTTCATGAACATAAAACTCCACCCTGTCACCCATCCGGTCCTTGATTTGCTCAATCATCCGGTCGCGTGAAGGCGAGTTGGCCGATGGCATTAGAATAGCCGTTCTACCCTCTTTTTTTACCAAACCTTTTAACTCTTCAACCGCATGAGCTTTGGACATCTCAGTGCCGTTCATGAAATAAGTCCGGGCACGATCCGGGTCGTACAAATTCAATATGGAAGCGTAAGCAAAACCATTAGTTGCTCCCTTACTCGCGGGACAGTCAACGTTACCTGAAACTTTCGTAGGTCTACCTTCGTTCGACTCTGCCAGAAGGGGAATCGCTCCCGTTCGTGTTGGCATAGCAGTAGCAAAATACATCGGCACACCATGAACATAGTTTTGCCCCGGTGCTCCCTTTGCAGTTTCAGTGCCGAAGGGAACAATATGCTCTTCAGGCCGGCGACAACCCACCCCAAGCATCCCTGCTCCTGCCAATCCCGCCGACGCTCCCATCAGTTTGAGGAAATCTCGACGTGAAAAATCTTCAGGCAATTCAGATGCACCTTCTGGAAACTCTCTGTCAGACCATTCGGGATGCTCAACCTCCCCCATGGACTCGCCAATACTACGCCAATAACGCGATTCAACTGCGTTTTCAACCTGACCTGTTTTAGAATGCATTTTCATGGGTTTAACGGTGACAAGCTGAACAGTTCTCACTAGAACGAATTTTCATTTGATCCACTAACGCCTGCCCTTCACGGCCAGCATCCCATTCGGCCGACGGTTCCCAGTTCAAATTAAAGACCTCATCTTGAGGCCGCACATTCTCGTGCGGATTCCGATGACATTCGAGGCAGAAGGCCATACTCAAGGACTTCGAGTGTTTCACCTCATCCATCTCGTTGACCTTGCCGTGACATTTCACACAGGAAACGCCCCGGTTCACATGAACAGCGTGGTTGAAATAGACATAGTCTGGTGTCTTATGAATCTGCACCCAAGGTACCGGCGTATTTTTCTTAAAACTCTTTCGGATGGGCTCCAAACGTGGGTCTTCTGCCAACACCGTCGAGTGACATTTCATACAGGTCTCTGCGGAAGGAATGTTGGAGTACCAAGACTTGTCCACGTCATTGTGACAGTAACGGCAATCGATACCCATCTGGCCTGCATGAACCTCGTGCGAAAATGAAACCGGTTGAATAGGCTGATATCCTACCCGTGTGTATTTTGGAGTGAAATAATAGGTAACTCCTGCAACAACACAGGCACCAGCCACCAAACCACCCACCGTCAGGATTAAAGGCAAGCGATTGGTCCATTTAGGAAAAATATTAGACATCCAAAGAGAACCGTCCCGTGGCGAATCCTACGAATCCAGAGTTTTTGTGCAAGGCGATTTTGTGATTTTTTTCACAAAGTCTGTAAAAAGTACATTAGTCGGAGGAGTTAAATTGGAGGCGAGGGCCGGAATCGAACCGGCGATAGAGCTTTTGCAGAGCCCTGCCTTACCACTTGGCTACCCCGCCTTGAGGGACGGCAGACTGTATCGGTGAAAGCAGAAAAGTCAATTGCGTTAGCCACAACCCAACTTACGGCGGTACTTCCATAATTCACGTGGCTTGAAGATTCCTTCGGGAGTAATGATTCCACTGATCAGTTCGGGAGGTGTCACATCAAAAGCAGGATTGCGTGCAATACTTCCACGGTTGGCTACATACACCCCGCGACGTCGACCAAGTTCGTCCACGCCCCAAGCACTTAAAACCTCTTTCCCATCACGTTCCTCGATGGGAATCTCCGCCCCACGTCGCAATTCCCAGTCAATTGTGGAAAGAGGAATAGCCACGTAAAAGGGAATCTTGTGTCGGGCGGCAAGGACGGCCTTAGTGTAAGTACCAATCTTGTTTGTTACCTCGCCCGTGCGACCCAGCGTGCGGTCGCTCCCCACGATCACCAAATCAACCTCACCACGTTGCATCAAATGCCCGGCCGCATTATCAGCAATCACTTCATGACTAATTCCCTGCTGATACAGCTCCCATGCAGTCAATGCCGCACCCTGTGATCTCGGACGCGTCTCATC
>CAJWKQ010000179.1 GCA_913041895.1 uncultured Verrucomicrobiales bacterium | reverse complement strand
TAATGAAGATTCGGTTGTCCCAAACAATAGGTGTGGAGCATCCTTTCCCGGTTAGGGGCAACTTCCAGGCAAGATTATCTGGATCGGACAAATTTGTCGTATAATAGCCCACAGTGGTTGATCCAGAGCTTTTTACTCCTCTCCAGCTTGGCCAATTTTCGGCCCTAGCTAGGGAGGCTAAAAGAGAGAAAACACAAAGAAATATACCAAAAAATCGCATTTTTGGAATGCTACTTAGGTGGTCCCTCTTTGGCAAGAGGTGTATTTAAGCTCATTGGCATAGTGTATGCTGCTCAAGTGAAGTTAATTAACGTAATCGCCCTATATTAATGCAAATAGATTTAACCAACTCGGCTTATGCGATGAATCGATATCAGGCTCACCTGAAAGGTGTGCAAGATAGTATGGATCGATTGGCCGATGGGAAAAAAACGCTCACCAAGGATGATGCGGGAGGTGTTGTTGTGGCGAGCAGACTGGATGCTCAATCCACTCGGGTTGAATCTGCTAGAACGAATATAGCCAACTCCGTATCCAAAATTCAAACAACTGATGGGTATTTGCAGAAAGCGACTAATGCTTTGCAGCGAATGGGAGAACTTGCAGCTCTGGCTATGGACGAAACGAAGTCAGCGGCGGATAAGATGAATTACAATACAGAATTTCAGGAGCTCAAGGCATATCTGCGTGACGTAGCCACCAAGACGATGAATGGGCAGAATTTATTTGATGGGAGTTCTCAAAGTGTAATTAAGGATTCCGCAGGTAATTTTTATTCCTACAGCAATGCTAATTTGACTGGGACCGATATTACTAATCTTACTACTGGTAATGTGACATCGGTCGATCAATGGGAAACGACCATTAATTTGTGGAAGACATCTGTGCCTGGGTTTACGGTAAATCAGGACACTTTTAAGCTAAATGTAAACGCATATGAGATACAAAATAATGCTGGGACAATACATCGAATAAACAGAGATTTATGGTATGATGGTGGTACTTCTAATATTTCTTCCTGGTCGACTACAAATAATGGAGGAACCAAATATGATCAAAATTCATTTATTAAATTGGGAGTGGGATCTGGCTCCCAAAATATCCAGATACTGCCAGGTAACATGATGGGTGTGGGGCCAGGTTGGGTTGATCAAATCGGTTCGGGAGTTAAGTACATCACAACAGCAAACCCAGGGTCTTTAGGAAACCTAGAGTCCTCTGATTTTACTAGCGTAACTGCTGGGAGTTTTACAACCGCAAATCCGAATATCAACACCATCGATCCACCTTCTACAACTCAATTTGCAGCAGGGACTTTTTTGGGCTCTAATCCAGGACTAGGTGCTGGCCAAACTGCAGTTCCAGCAGGGAGTTATATAACTACGAATCCGGGAGGCCAAGACCCCGGGGCAACTTACTATGCGGCAGGTTCGATTGTAGGTACCGATCCCACTGGGGCGGATCCAAGCGCGACAGAAGTTTCTCTTTCACACATTATGACCGCTGCAGGAGGCAAGAATTCAGTGGGACTTATTGAAACTGCTTTAGATAAAATAACCACAGAACGAGCAAATGTAGGTTCAGTTTCAAGCCGTTTGCGTCGAATGGATGAACAAATGGGGGTGCTTCAGGAGAATTTAGATCAAACGATTAGTCGTATTAGAGATACAGACGTGGCTGCAGAGAGCACACAGTTTGCACGTCATCAGATTCTAGTTAATTCTTCGGTCGATATGCTGGGCAAGGCGCGAATCTTGAATGAAAGTGCGCTTCGTCTATTGATCAATCAGTTCTAGCCTACTTGATCAAGTAGATTTCCGCTTTGGCTACCGGGTTTAAGTCGTTCGATTGAAACAAATTTGTGTTTATCATCGGTGGTAACTACAAAATCACCAATGATTCCATCTTCAGATATAAATGAATGCAAAACATTGATCGGCAGTTGCACAATACGTCCGTCAATTGCCTCGGCAACCACGTGCCGGGCTTTTCCTCGATAATACTCTTCAATCTGTCGACTAGTGAGGTGTAGAGATATCGCAATCTGTTTCACAATGATATCTGGAAAAGCACTATTTTTTATTCGTTTTCACTACACGTCCGGCTCCGGATTGTTTTTCATTGTAGGTAAAAATATGTCGTATTGTTTTACCTTCCAACAGGGTAATCGTGTCTCCATCATTATTAAGAGGCATACTGTTATTTTTCATTGTGACCACCAGTTTGCCCTTGGGTTTGATTGATCCAGAGAGGGAGTAGGTGTTCTTTTGTTTGTCACGTAGTGACCATCCCCGCAGGGAGACTGCCTTCCCGGTAATGTTGAATAGGGTGACCTGTTCATTGCCCTCATCTCTGCCCTTAGGGTTTGGGAGTAGCGAATCAATACGAACGGCACTGGCTTTACTTTTGGTATGAGTTTTCTTTGCCTTTTTGCGCCAATCCCAAGGCGCGGTTGGGTTTGTTCCTGCCCACAATCCTTTTCGTGTTGCCCTCGCCTTTGTATGGGCTGTGATCAGTTGCGGGGTCTTATCATAGAAAATATAGTGCCAAGCCCATCCTTCAGCAATCATGTGTTGGTTTACCCATGTAGATCCGCTAAAAACGCTGGCCAATAATCGTTGATAGTCATCGTATCCTGACCAATCGACCCTTACTTGTTTACCCATGACCAGTGTTGACAGGGCCGTTTTTGCCTTGTCTCCAAAAGGTTGATCTTTCTCTGGAGCATCGATCCCCTTGAGTCGGATTCGGAAGGTTTTGCCGCCGGCGATTGTGACGGTAAAAGTGTCCCCATCAGCGACATGGGTTACTTTTGCACTGAAGCTGCCAGCACCAAGAGCAGGCAAGCTCACGGTCAACGAAATAAACAAAGTTAGCAGATTAATTTTCATTTTAAAATATGAATTCTATCCGTGGAAACAGGTGGTTATCGTTATTATTCTTCGTTTGATTTTTCCAGCCGGATTATTCCTGATTCAATTTCCTCCTCAGTAGCAATCCCATCACCATCCTGATCCCAAAAACGCCATTTTTCAGTTTCACTAAGTTCTTCGTAGGATGAGCTGGGATCAATGTAAAGCGTTCGGCTCCCTACATCTACAGCCAGTCTCCCATCCACAATGGTGCATACTGCTTCTAGTCTTGATGCAGGGCTTTTGCCAGAGGCTTCCTCAGGTTTGCTTGTTAGTAGGCTGATTAGCTGGACACCCAAAAATCCTACCAGAATCACAACAGGGATTTTCACCAAACCCCATGATAACCACTGTAATTCAATCCGGATTTTTTTCAGCTCATTGTCCTTATCGCTCACATCCACAAACTAATCTTTCATTTAAGTTCAAGGCAAACCTGAACTCTCTTCAGATTTATACTTTTTGGGTTTACTCATATTAAAGTGGGTCTGGGTATTTATTTGCCTAACGAAACCGTTTTCGGGTGATTGGAAAGGCCAGAATGGCAAATCTACATTTTGTTATCGGATGAATCGATCCACTCGGTGTGGTATTCGGTTGTGCGTGTGAGATTAAGGATGCCTCCAGTCACATTGCTTAGTTCACCGATGTGTTCGTCGACTAATCCGGCCCATTGCTCGGCTTTTTTAAGAGCTTCATAGTGATTGTGTAAAACGTGTTCCATCTCGGCGATTTTCCCATTCAGTTCGCTGACTTTATTTTCAAGCCGGATGCACCTGCGTTCTACTGCGTTCTTCATGATGTAAGCCTAATGCCGCACTTAAGGGGAAAGCAAACCCGAACTCAAACTGGCGAACGTAGGATAATCACATGAGTGCCCTGCCAGTAACCTTTGAAAATAATGGGGAGAGTAATGAATAACTCCAACTTTTAATGCCACAGTCCTGTGGTAAATTTCTTTTCTGCTGAATGACTCAGGTCAATCAGTCAAAGAATCGGCAGAAAGCGGCCCTTAAGGGAAACGGTATCCCCGATTGCCACTCAGAAATGAGTGGCTTTTTTGTGGTGTAAAAGTCCGTTTGGGCTATTTGCGTTTGTGTGAAAAAATCCAATCGTAAAATTCTTGCCCCGCAAAGACGAGGCGCCCCGCACTATGACCTTCTTCTGGATATATTTTGATTTTAGCGTTCTTCCCGCCGGCTTTTTGAATGGCTGCAATCATTCGCTGGGACCGTTCGGCGGGAACGACTCTGTCTTTGCCACCGGCAAATGCGTAGACAGGAACCTTGGCCAAGTTTGCCGCCCATTTATCGAGATCGGGTGTTACGGCTTTTGGCCCTCCGGGACCTATGCCCCCTGAAACAGGTGCAATCGCTGCAAAGTTGGCAGGATTATGTCCTCCCCAGATCCATGAACCATATCCTCCCATGCTGTTACCTGTGAGATAGATTCTCTTCTCATCAATCTTGAGTGTCGTTTTGAGGTGGCCGAGTAAAATATTGAGTTGGGCGGGAATCCATCCCCCCGGTTGCTTATTTTGTCTGCTAGCCTGAGGGGCAACGACAATGCATGGATTTTTTTTGTGTTTTGCAATGCCTCGAACGATTTGTACGGATTGACCTCGAATTTTTTGGATATTATCACCCAAACCACCTGCGCCGTGCAGATAAATGATAAGAGGCACTGGTTTATCGGGCTTTTGTTTAGGCAAATACACCAGATATTCAGGATTTAAGGATTTGGTTTTTTTTGCCAATTCGATGGGGAGTTTGCCAACGGTGGGGGTTTGGCCTTTAGCCAAATCGAAACCAGCCAGAAAGAGGAGCGATGTCAGTAAAGTGATTACCTGCTTCATGTTGAAAATCCTACGTTCCTTCCCATTTCACTGCAAGATGGCAGGGAGTTACTCTTTTTTCTTTAAGCGGATGCGATCTGGTCCCACCCACTCGTTCCACGAATCATCGTCATCGACGTAACGGATATACCAGTAACCGGGTTTCTCCCTCAATACTTTTGCCGCATACCAGGATCCACGCCAAAGAACCATGCAGTCGGGCTCTAATCTAACCTTTGGTTTACGTGTTGAGACGACCAGATCCTTCTCCGCAAACTGCTTGGTAATTTTCTCGGTATAGTCATAAAACTGCACCGTATAGATTTTGGCTTTAATCCCAATGACCCGACCATACTTGCCCTTGGCCCTGACGTAACTGCCAAGGGGGTATCGGTCTTTGGAGTTCCTGCTCAGGCTATTATTTGTTTTGGCCAATACAAAATCATCGTCCAACCCGTTTGCTATGAACCCGTGCTGTTGGCCTTCCATGTGATTCATTGCATCACGAACCTCTGCTCTCAACTCACCCAGAGTGATCAGCTTATCTCCATTGGTGTCAATGAGAGGTGCTCCGGATAACCCGTCAATGAGGCTTTGGGTAAAGGTCCAGTTTTGTGTTGAGGTATTGGCCGTTGAAGCGGAGGTCAGGCTGAAGCTGGCCACCTTATTGCCACCGAGTTTTTTGACCAATACTTGCAGTCCTCCTGAGTAGCAGCAGTCCGCCCAGAAAAAGGCACGGTGCCCTTTGAAATTTTTACTTACGCTACTTGCCAGTTCATTAATACTCCATGCAGTTTCCTTGCGGTTGGGGCGCACCTCATAGTTGGCGAAACAAAAATCATCCCCATCAGCCCATCCGTGTCCGTCGTAATATATGATTAATGTAGAATCTTTTGTAGTCCTGCTGAGGGTATGATCTACTGCTTTTCGGATTTTTGAAAGAGTGGCTTCTTTATCGAGCAGCATGGTAATGTTTTGCTCAGGCGTGCCCCGCTTGATGAGTAGATCGCGCAATTCCTGATCCTTACGATTGCGTTTGGGAAAAGGTGTTAAATCATTTTTCCACTCAAGGACACCGACAATGAGGGCGTGGGTTTTCTCTGGCTGCCATTCTTGCTGTTTCTTTTGATCAGCACTCGCCCAAGGCAGGCATAAACAGAGTAGAACTATAATCAGGGTTTTCATTTTTATTTTGTGGGTTTGCCTTGCTTTGTCATTGGCATGAGGATGGCTTTGTGGTGAGGTTTTGGGTGTGGAGATTCTCTTTGTTGCAACCCAGACAGATATATGGAATGAGCCGGTTTTTCAATATACTGCTGGGGCGGGGGTCGCAGTAATTTATATTATATTGATCTTGCTATTCCAGCTGGATCAAGGCGATGACTGAGCTTTAAGTCCTCTACTTATTCTTCTTGATTCGGCTGGTTCTCAGTAGAGGTTCCTATCTCTTCTGATTGATGATTTGCCTTTCTTCTTCTCCTTGTTGCTGCTGGTTTTCGATGGAGGGTTTCATAAATAAAAATGCTACAAGGAAGAACAGGCCTGCTGCTACTGCTATAATGAGAGGAATCTTCACTAGCCCCCATGAGATCCATTTCAGTTCATGGATCATTTGGTCGGCTTGTGCTTGGGTTACGGGCCCATCTTTGCCGTCCTTTTCCTTCATCATAAAGCCCTTGATGCTCATAAAGTTACATCATAGCAGAGTTTGCCTAAAAAGCCCACATTCATCAAATTTGTCGGCTAAGAGCAGTGGATGATCCTTGAGAAGTAGCCATATGGATCATTTCGGCCATGTATCGGCGGGGCAGTTCTTTTTCTTGAAAGGCAAAGTGCTCGCATCACGATGTTGTACATCATATCGTATTGTCCATGTTTCTAGTTTTGGAACAAAAAATTTAAGGAAGTTATG
>CAJWKQ010000178.1 GCA_913041895.1 uncultured Verrucomicrobiales bacterium | reverse complement strand
ACTAGTCAGATGACATGAAATCATTTGATTTTAAATTAAAAACAGTACTGGAAGTCCGGGTGAATGAAGAAGCCCGGGCCAGCGAAATGCACTCAGAAGCCAAAAGCTTTCTGGAGGAGGCATTGTGCCAGTATCAAGCAGTTCAGGACGCGATTGAGAGTAATCTCACCGCATGTAAGCAGGCGTTTGAAGGACAGGCAGCGTCAGGTACCTTATCTCACTTGCAAGCCGCTTTGCGTGAATTGCGCCGGCAATTGGGAGATTTGGAGCCTGTGGTCGCCGAGCGGCAGGCATTGGTAGACACAAGATGTAAGGAACTTTTGCAGGCTCGACAACGTCGGGAGGCACTGGAGAAAATGCGTGATAGACAACAAGGTGAATTTGAACAAGACCTAGTCCGGTCCGAACAGCAGACCATCGATGAAATGGTTTTATTGCGTGAGGCAGGGGGATTTGGTCAGAGGCTATAAAAGATGAAAAAAATACTTTCATCCAGAATGGGGCAAGTGCTCATAAGTGCAGTGGTGGTGGTCTCCTGTTTGGCAGGTCTAACCTACTGGGCTACGAATATGATCAAAAACCATCCGGCCATCAAAGATTATCTTGCGGCTAAAGCAGCTCAAGCAGCGGCTGATGCTAATGCAACTAAAGAAGAACAGCCAAAGAAAGATCAACTGAAAGACTCCAGCGATACTGAGGACAAGGAAACCTATCTGGAAAAGAAACCGCAGCAAGACGAAATAATAATAAACGCCTTTGCTGTTCTTAATGATAGTACAGCACCAGGTGATATGCAATTCACCAATCCTAAACTACCGGTATTGTTGTCTGAACTAAATGATCGTTGGAACTACATAAAGAAACGGGAATCTGAATTGGATGAACTTGAAGCTCATGTGGCTGAGCAATTGCAGTCGATGCAATGGCATACCAATCAGATCACCAGGAATCGTGTTGAGTTGGATCGATACTTTGAAGATCGTGTAAATCTAATTCAAGAACAGGAAAAGACGCGATTGCAGGAAATGGCTCAGATTTATGAGACTTTATTGGCCCCGGATCAGCCCGATGGGCCTGCGGTGATTCGGCAGATTTTACGCGCAAATATGGACCAGGACCTGAAACTGAATGCTAAGGTGTTTCAGTATATTTCGGTTACTAATCAGGCAAATATCATTCGCACGCTACTCTCTGGGGCGGACGCAGATACCACCCTTTATCAGAATATAATCCAGAACCGTCAGAAAACCATGACGGTAGATGCAATTAAATCCGAAGAAAAATAAAATTTAATATGGAAGCGACTGTACAATCTAGTAAGCCGACCACAACGCAGGATGCGGTGCTTGGTTTGGTTTCCTCCACTCGCAATCAGGAAGATGGCGAGCGGTTTGAAAAGGTCTTTGAAGAAGCCTCTCAAAAACTTGAATCTGACGATTCCGAATCCTCAATACGAACTGAGGAAGATGAAGAAAAGGTGAAAAAAGACGACAAACACGTTAAGGAAAAAATGAACGATTTGGAGTCTGGCGAAGGATTAGCCGGCCTAGTGCGATCTACTGAGGTGCAAAAGAAGACAGTTGATAAAGTTGTTAGGGTTGACCCAAAGCAAAAACAGCAAGTTCAAAATGGGGAAAAGAATAAGCCATTGCAGAAGCAGAAAAGAGTTAAGGAAGAGATATCAGCTTCCGAGGTAGCCAGAGCTGAGGCTTCGCTGAAGAAACAACGAGTTCGTGCTGCTGCTCAAAAAAGCGCCCGAGCTAATCAGCACAGTGAACTAGTGAAGGCTGATCGAGTTAAAGCGGACCAAATTCGCGAACAAAATGGGCCATTCAAACCACAGCAAATCTCACAGTCAAACGTTAGCCCCACGTTAAATAAATCTCTTTCCCCAGAATATCATGCCAAGGACGGCACACAAAATGCTCAGGATCAGGGGAATATGATGTTGTCGTCTAAGCAAAACGCACCCAAGCCGGAGGCAAGGCCTTTGCTTGTAGATGAATTGCGCCCTGCGACAGGAGCTGAAACGGCTTCAAAATCAACCAATCAACAAGGGCAACAGGACTTGTCTCGTGAACCGGTCAAAGAACAAATTTTGCCGGTTTCGCAGGTTCAAAGTTCGGTAGCATCTGCAAATGGGGTGGCCTCAACCCAATCGATGACTCCGACAGGGGGCGTTGCGAGTCCAATGTTGGAAAAAATTTGGGACGCTGTGACGACCTTCCGCATTCGTGGAGATAATGAAATGGTGCTCAAAGTGCAGCCAGATAATGACACCGAAATGCAGTTGACGATTAAATATGGTGCCGGTGGCGTTGAGATTGAAGCTCGAATGCAACAGGGAGATGGGCGTCAATTGGCTTCAGGATGGAACGAATTGCAACAGCAGCTTTCAGAACGTGGGGTGAACTTGGGTGAGCTAAGTTCTGATGGCACAGAAAGAGGGGCTAACGGTTCGGATTCACGTCAGTTTAACCGTCACTCTCACCATAATAATTATGAGATTCCTGAGTTCCAGATTCGTGATGATGAGGGGGACTGGGCTGCTTTAGGAATGGCAGCTACCCGGGAACAGGAGAAGACCAAGAGTGTTAAGGAATCAACTGATAAAATAGAAGAAGCCTACGATGGTTGGCAAAGTTGGGCTTAACCTGAAGGAAAATAGAATATGGTTTCAGCAACAGACATTCAGGCGCATATGACGGCACCGCCGCAAGCACTAGAGCGTGTACCCGCCAAAACCATGGGCCAGACCGAATTTTTAAGCCTTTTGGTGACACAAATGCGCAATCAGGATCCGCTCAAGCCAGTTGCAGATACTGAGTTTATTGCCCAAATGGCTCAGTTTACCAGCTTAGAGCAATCCAAGGTAATGAGCGAAGATATTCAACAATTGCGGCAAAGTTATGGTCTCACCCAGGGAACAGCATTAATGGGTAAGAATGTCCGGATTGCCACCGGAGAACAGGAGAACAAAGTGTTTACGAATGGAATCGTGACAGATCTAGAGGTCAACAAGGATGGTGAAGTGAGTGTGATTGTCAACGGCAGGCCATACGGTTTGGATGCTGTGATTTCTGTCCACTCAGAAACCCAACAAAACTAAATTAGAAAGATAAACAGTCATGATTCGAGCGTTAAATACAGGAGTTTTGGGGATGCGCCAGTTCCAAATGAGTCTGGATGTGATCGGTAATAATTTGGCCAACATCAACACCGTGGCCTACAAGGGGGCAAGGGCAGAGTTTGCAGACACACTTTCTCAGACCTTGAAAGCACCTACCCCTGATACAGCCAATACTTCGGGTTCAGTTGGAATGCAGATTGGTAATGGCATGTCAGTTTCGGCTATTAAAAATGATTTTACTCAGGGAGCCATGAAGAACACTGGAGTGCGTACGGATATGGCAATCAATGGTAAGGGTTTCTTTTTAGTCAAAGACGTTACGACCAACGAGCTATTTGCCACGCGTGCTGGAGACTTCCGAGAAGACAAGAATGGATATCTTGTCACCAATGATGGATATCGTGTGCAAGGTCGTAATAAGTTGGCGCCAGCTTATACAGTTGATGAGCAGAAGGCCATTGGTGATCTAAAGCTGAATGTGGGTCAATATACTCCTGACCGGACCGAGGTCAGCCTGAATTATGGCACGAATGTGTTTACCAAGGTTGCCCATGGTTTCAATACGGGTAACCAAATTAAATTCAGTGCGATTCTTCCCGATATTGCCAATAGTCTCAACACCGTCGACACTGTTTTCTTCGTCGCCAAGGCTACAGACGATACTTACACGCTTCATAGGACAGCGGCCGATGCGGCGACCGGGGCAAACACTGTGAATTTTACGGGCAATACGACTACAGCACTCACAGGTTTTTCGACTGATGTGGCCAACGACGCAATCTCACTGGCCAGCCATGGGCTTGCTACGGGAGATGTTGTCTATCTAAAAAGTGGAACACTCCCGGGAGGTTTATCGGCCGGCACATCCTACTTTGTAGGGGTGTCCGGAAATGATGTGCAATTCTATAAAACAGCGGCTGATGCCACGGCTGGAACCAACCGAATTGATATTGTAACCAGTGGTTCGGCTGATTTTGAGCTTTATAAGGAAGTTAATACGTCTCTTGATTCAATCACAGTAGTGGGAGGAGCAAGTATTTCACAGTACAGTTTTGGTGCCGATGGGAGGATCAAGATGCTACTGACTGATGGCACACAATACGACCGTGGCCAGGTACTATTACAAACCTTTAAGAACGAGCAGACCTTAGTTAAACAAGGGGCAAACCGCTTCAATAACCTATCTGCTGCTGGGGCTTACGGCATTACTGCTGACAGTGCGGGAAGCACCGAGATTTTAAGTAATGCTCAGGCTCCGGGGTCGGGCGGTACCGGTCGACTTAATGCGGGATCCCTTGAGCTTTCAAATATAGATATGGCAGACGAGTTTTCACGGATGATTACCACCCAGCGAGCCTTTCAGGCCAATGCTCGGGTGATTTCCACTGCAGATGAAATTCTAAAGGAAATGATGGCACTTAAACGTTAGAATCTATAATCTAATTAAAACTGGAGGATATTATGGCTGAAGAAGAAGCACAAAATCAGGAGCAAAACGCTGAGGCGACTGAAGCGGTTGAAGCCGGTGCCGAGGCTGCAGAGGAGGTGGCAGTTGCAGAGCCCAAGGCACCGAGTGTTTTGATGCCAATGCTGCTTTCTGCTGTGATCACTGTGGTCGGAGTAGGCGTCATGGTGGCCGTTATTTTACCCAAACAGATAGCGAAGGCGGTAGCCGGTGCTTCTCATGGAGTTAGCGGAGAGCACAAGGAAGGTGAAGGCAAGGAAGGTGAAGGCAAGGAAGGTGAAGGCAAGGAAGGTGAAGGAGATGGAGCTGATCCGACTGCAGAGGAAGATGATCCGGAAAAGCCTGTATCAATTGTGTCGGAAGGAACGGACATTGTAATCAACCCAGCGGGTTCAGAGGGAAGACGTTATTTATTGGTTGAAATCTTCCTTCTTCGTAAAGATGAAAAAGATACCGGTTTCCCTGAGGCAGTGGAAAAGAAAACCAAGGAGTTGCAAGCGGCGACTGTGGATTTGCTTTCAAATACGGATGCACGATCTTTGGCTGAACCTTCAACCAAAGAGCGACTGAAGGCACAACTCAAGCTAGCTTATCAGGATACGCTGGGGGCTAAGCACAAAATTGAAAAATTGATTGTTTCAAAGTGGATTATGCAATAGGCGAAAATTTCGATGGCATACTTTCAGGATAATAATCAGCACGCTACGCTCTTCAAGGACTTGACAGCTCCCTTGGGTGGTTTGGTTACGTCCTTTGCTGAAGATCCGACCGTGGAAGATACGGAGGCTCCAGATGCGGGTGCTCCCGAGGAATCCATCTTGGTCCATCGCCACAATGGGAAACAGGATAGTGTGCCTGCAAGTGTGATTCACGCTTTCACCGTGGGGAAAAAGGCTGCTCTTTCTTCAACGGAAGTACACCGATTCCGCCAGTTGAACGAGGTTTTGATGAGGTCTTTGGCTGCGCGTTTGTCCCTCTTTTTGAGGACTGAATTTGGGATGGATCAAGCGTCTCTGGAAATCGTGGATTTACAGCGATATGCCAAGGACTATCCTGCCAAGCGGCATCTCATTCTCTTCAAGATTCACCCGCTTGATGCCATTGGTGCATTCGATGTGGCAAAGCATTTGGGTTTGACCATGGCTGATCGTATGCTTGGGGGTAAAGGTTTTGCCGTAAATCCGGATCGTGAGATACGTGAAGTTGAATCAGCCATGATTGATCAGGTTGCGCAGCTGACTCTCCGCGAATGGGCCAAGAATTGGAAATTTGATGAACCACTTAGGATTTCCCTATTGGGACACGAGGAAGATCCGTTGCACATTCCTGCATCCGGAGAAGACGATACATTTTATCACATCTCCATAAACGCGGATGTGGGTGACTGTATGGAGCAGATTCAAATGCTTCTGCCAGTAAGAGGGGTGGATCCATTGCTGCGCAATCTTGCGCAACAAACAACGGCTGAAACAGAGGAAGAAGAAAGTGAGGAACACTGGACTGCTCACGTCGATTGGAACCATTCATATGACTCTGTCAAGGTTCCGGTTACTGCTCAGTGGGGAGAGCTGAGTATAACCGCTGGGGATCTGCTGAAATTAAAGAGTGGCGATATTATTCCTCTGGATCCAAAACGACTTGGCAAAGTGGAGGTGCAATTGGCTGGCAAGACAAAGTTTATTGGCCGACTGGGCAGTTACGAAAAAAAGACTGCCATACAAATTAACGATTATTTAAAAGCATAAAGGAGACTACCCATGGCTGAAGAAGATACACAAGAAGCAACCGCGAACCCAGCAGCAGAAGAGGGCGGGGCAACTGAGGCTGCGGCTGAATCAACGTCAGTACCTGAGGAGGGGAATCAAACCTCTTCTGGCGATTCTTCGCCCGACAGCGCCCAGAACAACATAGATTTCCTTCTTGATGTTCCGGTAAAGCTTACTGCAGAACTGGGAAGCTGCAAAATGACAATGCAGGAGCTCTTGGACTTGGGACTCGGGACAGTCGTACAGCTGGATCAGCCAGCTAATGCAAATGTCGATTTATTTGTGAATCAAAAGTTGGTTGCTCGAGGAGAGGTAGTCGTAGCCGAAGACAATTTTGGGATAAGAATTAAGGAAATAGTTTCAAAACCATAAA
>CAJWKQ010000177.1 GCA_913041895.1 uncultured Verrucomicrobiales bacterium | reverse complement strand
CCTATCAGCAAACCAGCGATGACAATCCTCGTTACAGCATCAAGGATCCGGATAATGTTTTTTATTATAAAATGGATCGACGACGCCTGGATTTTGAGTCTTTCCGGGATGGTTTGCTGCACGTATCAGCAAAATTGGATCTTACGATGGGAGGCAAACCTGTAGCACTCACAGGTGCCACCAACTACCGAAGAACGGTATATGCAATGGTAGACCGAAGAAACTTGAATGAAATGTTTAAGACCTTTGACTTCCCAAGCCCGAACTCCACAGCAGGCCAGAGGTTTACCTCTACGGTATCACAGCAGGCGCTTTTTATGTTAAATAGCCCTATGGTGGCGGATTTGGCCAATAGGATGGTAAATCAACGGAATTTTAAGAATATTAGTAATGACCGGAGCCGAATTAACACGCTCTACAATATGATCTACCAACGCGACCCAGAACCTATTGAAATCAAACTGGGGGAACGTTTTTTGCAGGCTCAAAAAATGGCTGCAACTGCAGCATTGGATACAAGTGATAAAACCGTCTGGTCCAACGGCTTTGGCAGCTGGCGTAAGATTGATGATAAAAACAAGGCCTACGGCGTTACCTATGGGCAATTTTCAAAGACTGACGGAAAGGTTTGGAGGGGGAACGATGGACTAATGAAGCTAACCGCAACCGGAGGTCACCCTGGAGCTCATCCAAATTTAACGGCAGTCATTCGCCGCTGGATTGCCCCTATGGACACGACCGTTAACATTTCAGGAAGGTTGGAGCACAACTTGGACGATGATGCCGAGGTTGTTTATGATGAACAACTTGAGAAACTCGATCCAAAACTTCGCGATTGGTATAATAAAAACGCTTGGGATGGGGTTACAGGCATAATAGTGTGGAGCCGTGCTCAAAACCCTCAAAATCCGAGGGAGCGCTTAGGTAAAGAACTAGGGCGTTGGGACGTAAGAAGAAATGCAAGGCAAGCGAACGCAAACAATATAAAAGTAAAAACGGGTGACTGCATTGACTTCATCGTCACTAGTCGGACCATGATGGACTATAAGCTTAGAAGCAGTATTCCCGCCAAATTCCAGTTAAAACCGATACAAGCACAACAGGATAACTTCACTTGGAACCCCACAATAAGTATTAATACTGACATTGCCGAGGCCATGGAAAAGAAGGCTGGCTCAATGGTTATCTCCAAGTGGACCGCCTCAGATGAATTTGAGGGAGCTACACGGAAGGTTAAACCCCTCAACCCATGGGAAAAATATACGCAGGTCCTGCTTCTTTCCAACGAGGCGGCTCATGTTGACTAGAGGTTTACGCAACAACACTAGCAGGAACTTCAGGTAGAGACTCCTGTTTTTGCTCCTGCAACCCGTGCTGCTCTTCTAGGATGCACATCAACTCTTCTTCGGGTAAGTTGGGCTGCGAGGCCATTAGGCGAGTGAGTTCTGCCAATTTCCGGTCCAGATAACTATCCCGCATCAATGTTACCAAATCTTGCAACTGACGAGAGGGGCTAGGAATCTCGCTCGAATCTGCCAGAACTTCGCTGAGAAGACAGCTACAGGAGGAATCCATCTCACTTATCAGAACCTCTGGAGAATCGCCTGTTTGAGCTGCCCGACTCAAAATAGAACGGATCTGCTCGTGATTTATCCATCTGCAATCTAAACAGTCCGCTGCCCAATCACTGAACGCACGTTCGTAAAACACTAAACGAAGCAACCACCTTTCCCGTTGTGAGGGGGGGTCGATCTGGAGCTCTGCTACATCCTTTGTTGGTTCTGAAATCTGGCTCAATCTTTTAACAGGAACCTTAATTCGGTGGAATTCCGACCGCACTGCCTCAGCTGAAGCCCCGATGGCAAAAGCTGTCTTTTGAACAATGTCATCCAACAGAACCGAATCCTTTGCCTTTCGAGCAATTAACCCCATTGCTTGGGTTATCTCGCGGCGACCCCGCTCAGTATTCACATCATGATCACCAACCAAATGAGTCAAATAAAAGTCGAAAAATGATGGAGCTGAATTCATCAATTTTCGAAATGCGCCTATTCCTTTTTCAGCAATATAACTATCTGGATCATGCGGCGAAGGTACCGCCAACACTCGCACCGCCAGCTCCGACTCTAAAAGTGGATCAAAAGACCGTACTGCTGCCGATTGTCCCGCAGTGTCTGAATCAAAACACAAGATAACCTCTGAGGTGTAGCGCTTTAGAATTCGAGCGTGATCGGCTGTTAAAGCCGTCCCCTGAGGAGCCACAACATTATTTAAGCCAGCAAAGTGGCAAGCCATCGTGTCAATCTGCCCCTCACATATCAATGCAGCCTTTGCTGACAAGATCTCCCGACGTGCCTTATCCATCCCATAAAAAACCTTGCTCTTGTGAAATAAAATAGTTTCTGGAGAGTTTACATATTTTGCCGCCTTTGCTTCGGCCTCCAGCACTCGGCCACTAAAGCCAATCACCCGTCCTTGTTCGTCATGTATGGGAAACATCAGACGACCACGAAAACGCCCATAACACTTACCCTCTTTTTCGGCCACCAAACCAGCTTCCTGCATGGCCTGCAAATCGAATTTCCTAGTCCGAGCCCAATTAACAGTATCCTCCCAAGACTGTGGTGCGTAACCTAGTTGAAACAACTCAGCACCTCCACGAGTGATTCCACGAGTTTTCAGGTAATCCCGAGCTGGCTTTCCAGCCTCTTCATTCATTAATACCTCATGCCACCGTTTGGCTAACTCCGAATGGATATGTAAAAGCAAATCCTTTTTTCGCCGGCTGCGCTCCGCTTGCGGATTCTCTTCAAATTCCAATGGAATGCCCGCACGCTCAGCTAATCGCTTAACCGCTTCAATGAATTCAAGATGCTCATATTCTTGCAAGAACTTGAATACATCGCCGTGCGCATGACAGCCGAAACAATGATATATCTGCCTTTGCGGGTTTACGGTAAAGCTAGGCGTATTCTCTTTGTGAAATGGGCAGAGTGCCAAGCTGTTCCCTCCGGCTTGTTTTAGTGGAATATAGCTACCAATCACCTCCGCAAGATCATTCGCAGTACGAATTTGTTCTATCACCGATTGGGGAATGCGACCTGACATCATTTCGCACCGAGCACTATTGGCTTTTGTTATAGAGCCATCGACGAATATTAGCTGCCTCAGTGTGCTGAGGATTCAATTCAAGAACGCGGCGATAGTAATACTCAGCTTTATCTGGCCGGTTAAGATGTTGAGCATAAAGTACTCCTAGCCCCAAATTAGCCGGCACATTATCCCGATGCACTTCCGACAGTTTGTGAAACTCTACCGCTGCATCAATAAAAAACCCACTCTGATTCAAGGCACTCGCAAACCCTTCTCTGGCCGGTTGCGATAAAGGATTAATTGCCAATGCTTTTTCGTATTCCGGAAGCGACGCTTTAACGCTTCCTGCCACCTGCATTGCAATTGCAATATTGACGTAAGCTTGTTGATGCGCCGGATCAATTTCCAATACATGACGATAACCCGCAATGGCCTTATCAAACTCCTTGATGCGATATTGATGGTAGGCTTTTTCAAATAGGGCCTTCAATCTCCTTGGATCCTCAACCACTTTAGGTTCAGGTCGTACCGGCTTCAAATATTTATAGCGAGCCACTCCTGGCATCTCTGGAACAACAATAGGAACGGATTGCCCTAGTAGAGAAGTTGTTTGAAGCGCTTTTGGTTTTCCTTCTGTCACAGGGAGAGCCGGCGCATCCACTGATGGTGAAGTCTCTTCTGTTTCAGGCAAGGCACTAAAATCGTCAGCCTTGGTCGAAGGATGCAATTCGGAAACGGCCTTTGCCTCAGTGTCTTCATTCGACGGCAACCCTGCAACCAGATTGGTTAAAGGGAATGCTACAGTGGAATTCGTATCGACCGGTGCAGGCGGATCCACGGGGAACTGACTCGGAAAATCTCTAACCAACTCCAGTTTATTCGTGTTTTCCGACGGGTCAAAGGGAGGGGCAGACTGCGCTAGTTTAGCTTGCAGAGCATCCATCATCTTTTGCACTCCAGTTGCAGGCTTAGAGATCTTTTTGATGTAAGTTTTAAACGCCTCCAAAGCCAAAACTTCCCGATTAGGATAATCTGCCGGCGTATAAAGATGATAGGTTAACGCTAGGTTGAGCTGAGCCTGATCAAATTTTGGCTGCAGCTCCAACGCCTTTTGAAATCTAGCAATAGCCTTTACAGGATTGTTTAGTTTCAACTGCACCAGCCCAAGCCGATTATGAGCCACAGGTGAATTATTGTTTTTATCCAAGGCCAAAAGATAAGTTTTTTCAGCCTGTAACATATCTCCATTCTGACGAAAGGCTTCTGCCAGCCAAAAGAGGGATTTGAAGGTTTGCTTTTGTGAGGCAAACGTGTGCAATTGTAATTGAGCATCAGCCAAATGACCACGGTCTAAATTTAGACGTCCTCGATTAAAATAAAGCACAAATGATAGATCATTGGGGGAATTACACCGTTCACCGGCATTTTTCATTGCCTCTTGATATGCCTCCCCAGCCTGACTTAAATCACCAGCTTGGTGTCGCGCTAACCCAAGATAATTCCATGCTCTCCATTCCTGAGGTAAATTCCGCACGGCTTTTTCAAATTCTATAACTGCTGCTTCAGTATCGCCTGCGTGTAACAGCTTTTCCCCTTTGAACAGGGCACGTACCCCCGGAGGCTTGCAACCCAAGCCAGTAAAAACTAAGCTAGCAATCAAAATAAAATACAGATTATGTCTCGTCGCCATAGGTAAATAAACTATTTTTGGTGCAACAGCATGTTCACAAAATCAGCTCATAAGGCAAAGGCGCATTATTCACTACCTAAATGCGCATTATTCACTTGTTTGTTCATATTTATTCCCTTTGCACTAGATGCCCTCACTAAGCCTACGATTACTAAAGTGCATGCACCGGATGCAACACGTCACTTCCAGCCAAAAGAGCAGCAGGTCCTGGCAATGATTGAAAGCGGGATTAGGCAACTAAGCGGACAAACCAATACAACCTTAGCATGGCGACAATTTGTTTCGACCAATGAAGTCATAGGTCTGAAAATAAATGCCCAATTGGGCACTCTTTCAGGCACACGTCCCGCTGTAGTAAGGGCGGTCGCCAAAAGTCTCATCCGCTCAGGCGTTCCTCCAAAAAACATAGTTGTATGGGATCGCAATCTATTGGACCTAAAGCTTACAGGCTATGAAGCTTTGGCCCAACAGCTTGGCATTAGATTAGCAGGAGCGAGGGACAGTGGATATAGCCAATGGGACAGATATTTGGTGCCAGCTCTGTACTGGGACTTACAAGAAGGCGATCATTTGTTTTCACAAATAAAAACAAGTAACATCTCACACATTTCAAAGCTCATAACAGAGCAATTAAGTGCCGTTATTAGCATTCACCCACCCATTGCTGACAGACAAAGTGGATCTCGTGGCCATTTGCAGGAACTGGCTTTAGCTTCAGCAGACAACACTGCCCGTTTTTCTTTATCGAGGCCTCACCTTAATCCCGCAATTGGTGAATTGATAGATCGGATTGCCTTTTCACGATCTATTCCACCCCCGATTTTCAGACAGGAATTAAAGCTGTTACAAAAGAATAAAGCTGCTCATGCAAACCCTCTACATCTAATAAAAACTCAAGGCAATATAACATACTATTTCGAAAAAGCTTCGAGTACTTCTTTGCCCGCACCTTCAGCCTTCTCTTTGGCTTACGAAAAGGCAAAAACGGAAAACAAAGGACAAACTATACTAATCAAAAGCAACAAACATACTTGGGAGCAAATCATTTTACCGGATGGCCGAAATATTCTGAAGCGGGAAACTCTTGGCGAGGAAGAAATAGCGCAATCCAAACTCCGGCTGCACATCACTGATGCACTCCTATGCCAGTTCAATCATGGAGATCAATCACGACCAGATTTTGCTACGGCTTTAAATGAACTTTGGTTTAGTACAGATCCTGTCGCATTAGACACCTTATCTCATGAACTCATAACAAAATTACGCAACCTAATGAATCTACCAGTACGGGCCAATCCGCGTAAACTTCTGAGTTATGCCTCCGGAAAAATGTTAGGAACGGATTCAATCCAATCCATGAAAATTGAGAGGGTCAATCTTCAGGCCCACGTACCCGAATAAAATCGCGAATCAAAGACAGTTCTTCGACTCCGGCAATGGTGTGTTCCTTTGCAAATTCATGTGATTCAATTTGTAGATTCCCATCAGCAGAAAGCTGATGCAATTGACCCTTCACTTTTTCTACAGGTATAATTGGGTCAAATGTTCCGTAGGTGAAGAGAATTTCTTGCTCTCTAGAAACTTTAGTAAGCTCATTTAAAGCATTTTCCGCTTGGTGAATATATCCGCTAATCCCAATACAGCCGGCGAGTCGGCGCTCATAGCGCATCGCTATTTCCATAGTCATCAGACATCCTTGGCTAAAACCGAACAAGAAGGTCTGTTTTGTGGGATATCCAGACTCTCGCTTGCCATCCAGTAGTTCCACAAGTGCGACCCGACTACGCTTTACCCCAGGGTCAGGATCTTCGTAAATATCATACCATGAAAAACCACCGTGGTAATCGTCCGGAGCATTAACCAGCAGGTAATTCAACCATGGCAAGTCCAGAGCGCTGGGCAACCACCGATAGCCATCAATGCTATCCCCCAAACCATGCAGCACGACCATAAGCCATCTCGATTCGGTCCTCGTGGATGGGATCAGTTCCGTTTGAAGCATAGAGCAAAGAAAGGAATCCTAGAAAATCTAGAATGTAATTAAAGGGCTGCTACGGCGGTCCCGCAAGACCGCC
>CAJWKQ010000176.1 GCA_913041895.1 uncultured Verrucomicrobiales bacterium | reverse complement strand
GATCATGGCTACGCGTTGCGTTCACAGGAGAAAACGCTGGCTCAAGCCATGAAGAAGGCAGGTTACGGAACAGGCCATTTTGGCAAGTGGCACCTGAACGGACTGCGTGGTCCCGGTGTGCCGATCCTTAAGAACGATACTCATGGACCTAAGGGGTTTGGTTTTGATGTATGGGTGTCAGTCACCAACTTTTTTGAGCGCGACCCCTTGATGAGTCGTGGAGGAAAATTCGAGGATTTCAAGGGGGACTCCTCTGAGATCGTGGTCGATGAGGCATTGAAATTCATCACTACCAAGGTCAAAGAGAAGCAACCCTTCTTTACGGTGCTCTGGTATGGAACTCCTCATAGCCCATGGGTGGCGGCTGAAGTGGATAAAAAACCTTTTACCAAGCTCAGTGCCAAGGCTCAGGAACATTACGGGGAACTGGTTGCCATGGATCGCAGTATTGGCACTTTGCGCCGGGGCTTGCGCAAACTGGGCGTGGAACAAAATACCCTGCTATGGTTTACCAGTGATAATGGGGGGTTGCCGGGGTTTGATCCGGACACCACCGGTGGTTTGCGCGGTTACAAGAGCAGCATGTACGAGGGAGGGTTGCGTGTGCCCGCTATTATTGAGTGGCCTAAAGTCATTACAAAACCGCGCATAACAAAATACCCGGCAGGGGCAGTGGATATTTTTCCAACGATTGCGCAGGCGGCGGGGTTACCCGCTTCCTCCATGCTCCAACCGCAGGACGGGGTAAGTTTAAAGCCCCTGTTTTCGAACGAGATTGGACCACGCAAAAAGCCATTACCATTTCGTAGTCGTGACCGGTTGGCGATAATTGACAATGAATACAAGCTAATCTCGCTGCCCAACAAGAGGGGGGTAAAGTTGGAGCTGTACAACCTCGAAAAGGACACTGCGGAGGCCACAAACCTTTTTGAAAAGGAACCCAGAATTGCTCAGCGCCTGAAGAAAAAAGCGGAGGCCATCAATGCCTCCATTGAAGCCAGTGTGGCGGGTAAGGATTATCCTGAAGGCAAGGTGGGTCCGCAGCCGCCGCGCATTTTCTGGAACACTGTTGATGCCTATAAGCCCTTTTTCCCTGAATGGAGCAAGCGGCCCGAGTACGGTGCCTGGCTTAAGAGACGTTTAAAATGAAAATTGTCTGCACACTCTTTTGTTTTGTAGGATTGGTTGTGGCTGCTGAGCTGCCACCGTTGGCCAAGCCGGGACATGACGCGTTGATCTCAGCCAATTTAATTTACTCGTTGGAGAACCGGCCGACTCCACAATGCCATGCTTCAACCATAGTCGAAACCCCAAATGGGTTAGTAGCTGCTTGGTTTGCTGGTACTCGCGAGAAACACACTGATGTGGGTATTCGTGTATCACGTCTGGTAAAGGGTGAGTGGACTGCGCCAATTGAAGTAGCCGATGGCTCTGAAGGAGAGGAGAAAGAATATCCCTGCTGGAATCCGGTTTTGTTCCAGCCGAAAAATGGGCCACTTATGCTCTTCTACAAGGTGGGCCCCACACCCAGTAGTTGGTGGGGTGCACTGTTGGTTTCCGAGGACAATGGCAGGACTTGGGGCAACCGTCGCAAGCTCGGCAAGGATGACAAAATTGGTCATTTAATTGGCCCGGTAAAAAATAAACCCATTCAACTTGTCGATGGCACTATTCTTTGTCCCTCCAGTACGGAGCACAAGGGGTGGCGAGTACATTTTGAGGCTACGCAGGATTTTGGAAAGACATGGAATGTGGTTGGTCCCATCAATGATGGAAAGGAGTTTGGCGCGATTCAACCCAGTATCCTGACTTACACCGATGGTCGCATGCAAGTGATGTGTCGCAGCAAGCAAAAAGTAGTAGCTCAAAGTGAATCGAAGGATGGAGGTAAAACTTGGGGTAAAATGACCGCCTCGATTCTGCCTAACCCGAATGCCGGCACCGATGCAGTGACCCTCAAGGATGGCCGACAGCTCATCGTCTACAATCACACCACCCGCGGCCTCAGGTTTCCCTCCGGGCGGAATATGCTTAACGTAGCTATTTCCAGTGACGGGAAAGGCTGGAAGCCAGTACTTACTTTGGAGCGCGCCAAGGGTGAATATTCGTACCCTGCAGTCATTCAAGCGAAGGACGGCAAAGTGCACATCACCTACACCTACCTGCGCCAATCGGTGAAGCACGCGGTTTTGGATTCGGAAAAACTTAAGTGATATGAATAAAATTCTCGTCCTCTTCGATTCGGCTACTGGCAATGTGAAGCAAATGGCTGATCTTGTTGGGGCGGGGGCTGCATTGGTCCCGGATACAGATATACGTGTTCTTTCTGTAGAGGAAGCAAAGCCTGCTGATGTGGAATGGTGTGATGGTTTAGCGGTGGGTAGCCCAACTAACATGGGCGTGCTCTCGTGGAAGATGAAACGTTTTTGGGATGAGCAGATGATCGATACATGGATGAAGGTGGATGGTAAGATCGCCTGTGCCTTCTCCAGCGCGGGGGGTTGGGGTGGTGGCATGGAGCTGGCCTGTCAGTCGATCCATACTGTACTGATGAATTTTGGGTTTCTTGTATTTGGGGTTACCGAATATGCAGGTCGTAAAATGACTGGTCATTACGGTGCGGTCGCCTGTAAAGCGCCGCGCGAAACTGAGGTACAGGAATCCTGTAAACTCCTTGGCAGACGCTTAGCCGAATGGACGGCTCTTTATGTGCATGGCCGTAAAGATCAACATCCTGATGCCAAGGATATTCCCCGTCTTACCCCGGCTGATGTGGAGTAAGGTATGAACGTCTACGCTTACCAGTTGGATATCGCTTGGGAGGATAAGGAGGCCAACTTTCAAAAGGTCCGTGAATGGACGAGTCGTACTGAGCCGCAACCAGGCAGTCTCTTGGTTTTGCCTGAGCTATTTGCGACAGGTTTTTCGATGGACGGCCAATCCTTGCAGGAACCGGAAGATGGCCTCACAGAATCTTTTCTTAAGGAACTAGCTCGAGACACATCCTGTTATGTTCTGGCCGGGTTGGCTTTTGCGCGACCAGGGGGAAAGCCGACTAATGATGCGATGCTGATCAATCCCGAAGGCATACGAGCAGGGCAATATTCAAAGATTCAACCCTTTAATATGGGCAAGGAGGGCGAGAATTATGAGGCGGGTAATGATGTTCAGTGCTTTGAACTATCCGATGGGCTCAGACTCAATCCTTTTATTTGTTATGACCTGCGGTTTCCAGAGCTTTTTCGTAAGGCAATGATGGCTGATACTCCTCCCCACGTATTTGCCGTTATTGCCAGTTGGCCAAATATACGTACTCACCACTGGGTGAAGTTATTGGAGGCTCGTGCAATTGAAAATCTGGCATACGTCATTGGGGTGAATCGCTGTGGTTCAGACCCCTTTCTTGAATATGACGGAGCCAGCCTGATTATCGACCCACATGGGAATCATCTCACTAAGGCTGGTTCTGAGGAGACAGTTATTTCTGCAGCTCTGGATATAAATGTTGTGCAGGATTGGCGTGATGATTTCCCGGTTCTTAAGGATAGTAAGTCAGAATGGTGGGCGCTCTGAGTAATCAACCGAAAAGACACCAGATTAATTGCAAATTTTGTTAGGTTTAGTCATCGTTCTTTTTTGCTGATGTTTAAATATATCCTACTTTTGATGGCCTTGTGCCCGCTTGTTTCCACTGCAAAAGAACAGCCGAATGTTCTCTTGATTTGTATTGATGATCTGCGCCCGGAGCTCAAGTCATTCGGAGTGGATTACATCCACTCGCCTAATATTGATAAACTTGCTTCGCAAGGCAGGGCTTTCCATCGTCATTATGTGCAGGCGCCCACCTGTGGAGCTTCACGGTACACACTACTTACAGGCAACTATGGACCAGCTGATAATGGCGCATTATTTCGTCAGGCTGAAGCGATGAAAGGAAAGAGTCTTCCTGCCTGGTTCCGTAAACACGGATACACCACAGTCTCAGTTGGGAAAGTGTCTCACCATCCAGGTGGAAGAGGTGGGGCTAACTGGAATGATAACTCAAAGCCAGAAATGCCCGGAGCATGGACGCGGCATTTATTACCTTCCGGGCCTTGGCAGCATCCCCGTGGAGCGATGCACGGTTTGGCGAATGGAGAAATCCGAAAGAACGCCAAGGACATGGACGTGCATCAGTCCTTTGAGGGGCCTGACAAGATCTACCCCGACGGATTGATTACTGATGAGGCTTTAAAGCAGATGAATGTCTTAGCTAAAACCAGTAAACCTTTCCTTTTGGCTGTCGGGATTATTCGTCCGCACTTGCCCTTTGGTGCGCCGGCCAAGTACATGAAACACTATAAGAATGCATCACTCCCTGTGATTCCTCACGCGAAGAAGCCTGAAGGAAAAACCACGTGGCATGGTTCAGGCGAATTCATGAAATATAACCGGTGGAGACGTAATCCCAATAATGATCCAGATTTCGCAATAGAAGTGCGCAAACACTATGCTGCTTGTGTTACCTATGCTGATGCTTTGATAGGTCAGTTAATAGAAAGGTTGGACAAACTGAAACTCCGTGAAAATACCATTATTGTTTTGTGGGGAGACCATGGGTGGCATCTGGGAGAACATGCCATTTGGGGAAAGCACGCGCTGTTTGAAGAATCACTGCGTTCTCCTTTGATTATTTCACACTCTGGCCTAAGTGCCCCCGGTAAGCCTACGCGTGCTATAGTGGAAACTTTGGATGTGTTTCCCACAATTTGTGATTTGGCAGGTATTGATGCTCCTTCAAATTTAGATGGGCGTTCACTCATGTCGATTCTGAAGAACCCTGATGCTAAAGGTCATCCAGCATTTGCTTATAAACGTGGTGCTCAAACTATTAGAACAGATACCCACCGGTTAATAGTCCACAAGGGTGGTGAACTAGAATTATACGACCACGAAAGTTCTGAGGGTGAGACGAAAAATTTAGCCGAAATTCAACCTCAAAAGGCGACTTCCTTGCTCAAACAATTAAAAGAGCGGTTGGATTAATTGTAATTTACTGAGATCTTTTTTTGGGCAATCCTAGGTCGAGTTACAATTGGTATATGATATCATCATTAAATAGGCGCAATTTTTTAAAAGGGATCGGTGTTTCTATTGCTATCCCTGCGCTTGAATCACTTGGGGTTCCTGCAGGTAAGACACCTGCTGCTAAACGTTTCGTTTGTGTTTCACCCAATTACGGCATGAATCCAGGTGGGTTTTTTCCCGAGCAGACTGGGGCAAACTACGCGATGCCCGCGCTTTTAAAGCCTCTGGAGAAGCATCGCCGTGACCTTACCGTATTCACCAATCTGGATCATCCTGAGGTTGGCGGTGGGCACGGTTGTTCCAACACCTTTCTTAACGGGATGGAACTCAAAGACACTAAGGATAATCCTCAAAGGTTGTTATCCCTTGACCAGTTGCTTGCTGAAAAGATCGGACAGCAAACAAGGTTTCCTACCCTGCGAATGGGTTCAGGAGGCATCTCGTGGTCTCGGGCCGGTGTCATCCTTCCCAGCACAGGTAGTCCTGCTCAAATTTTCTCCAAGTTGTTTCTGGAAGACAATCCGAAGGTAAAGGCCAAGACCAAGGATTATCTTCGTGAGGATGCCAGTATTCTGGATGTGGTGCGCGAGGACACAAGGCGACTTAATAGAGTTTTAACCAAAAGAGACCAAACCAAGCTCGATGAATATTTAACTGCAATCCGGGAAGTGGAACGCAAAATTCAGCGTCGTTCTGATTGGATAGACGTTCCTAAACCCAAGGCCAGTGATAAGGTGATAAGAGGCGATGATGAGTTGGTAGTGGATTTGGCTTACCCTTACAACACATCGGTGATGTATGAGCTGATGATTTTAGCTTTGCAGGCTAACTTAACCAATATCATAACTTTTGGGCATCCGGGAGGAAACCGGTTATTTCCCTTCGAAGGGATTACATTGGGTTATCATTCCCTGACTCATCATGGAAAGCGCCCTGATCTGCTCAGGGAATTGAATATTATTGAGACGTTTTACTCTGATCAGTTTGCGGGATTCTTGGACCGCTTAAAAACCGTCCAAGATGCAGAGGGCCAGCCTTTGCTGGATTCGACTGTGGTTTTATTTGGTAGTGGAATGGGTAATGCCAGTTCTCATTCCAGCCGCAACCTGCCCGTGATGGTTGCTGGAGGAGGGTTCAAGAATGGGAAACACCATCGATTCGAACGTCAGGGCCGGGATGGTCGACCTTTATGTGATCTTTATGTCTCAATTCTTCAACAGCTCGGGGTAGAAACGGACCGTTTTTCTACCAGCACAGCGAACCTGAATCACCTGCTCACATGAGGCATTTGGGCCTTATGCTAATATTTGTGCTTGGCCCCGTGGGTATGAGTGGCGTTGAGAGAAATACTCCAATTATACCTTTCCTGAGGACCTACTGTATTGAATGTCACGGTTCAAAAAAACAAAAAGGAGACCGGCGTTTTGACAAGCTAACTGGTGACTTTACCAATCTGAAAGAAGCAGAAGCCTTCCAGGAAATTCTGGATCAGCTTAACTTGGCTGAGATGCCGCCGGAGGGGGAAAAGCATCCACCTGTTGCGCAGCTTAAAGAAGTTGTTGGGCAACTCACACGGTCTTTAGCTTATGCAAGAAAAGTCGCTCATGAAAATTCGGGTAAAGTAGTCTTACGCCGTTTAAACCGTGCGGAATACCTGAACACAATTCGCGACCTATTTGAATTGAAGATGGTTGATTTTGATCCCACTACCACTTTTCCGCCTGATGATTCCCTTGAGGGCTTTGATAATGTAGGAGAAGGATTGGTTTCCTCCAGTCATCTATTGCAAAATTATTTGGAGGCAGCTCGCAAAGTGGCC
>CAJWKQ010000175.1 GCA_913041895.1 uncultured Verrucomicrobiales bacterium | reverse complement strand
AGTGCGTGATCTGCAGGCTTGATGCCGCGGCGGAAGCTGTTAAACCCATAAAATAGAGGTTTGTAGGGATCTACATAATCCACATTTGCCTCTTTTGGTACTTCCATCCCAAGTCCAGCGTAAGTGGCGTTTACAATCATCCTTCTGAGGCCTTCACTTTTTAAATCGGTAGCCGCACCCATGGTGGATGTAAAAATGTGGCTGGTTTTTCCGCTAGGCCATTTGTGTTTGCGCGTCCAAGCTACGGCCATAGCAGGATCGTTTACCCCTGTTACTTTATTAAGTTGGCGATTCTTTTTTTGGCGGGTCGAAGGGTTCGAGTCAGGGCTCATGTTTTCAAGCACCAGTCCTCGCATGAGTATTTTGGCATCTTCAGGTGGGTAGGCTTCGTAAACATCTGAATCAGCGAACACATCGGTTACTCCGTTTAGAATAGGATCTTTTTCAGTTCCAGGTTCTATTGCTCCGCGACAGGCTTCGCGTTTGTGCCCGCCCCAGTGGCTGACCCATTTTTCGCCAAGAACCCGTTTCCCAAATCCGCCGAGTTTTCCTCGGAATGCGTGGGTGCTGGTTCGCAGTCCGATTACCGGAATTCCACGATTACACGCATCATCAAAATGTTTGTACACATCGTCGGGCCAAGTGCGGAAACGCAACAACATGATAATGGCATCGGCAGTATCCAGTGCTTGTGGGTGTGAAAGGCTCTTTTGATTGTTGGGGTCAATTTCGCCTTTACCGTTTAATGAGAACAGGACGGTGCACTTGAATCCATGTCTTTGGCTTAGGATCTTGGCCATCATGGGCAGGCCCTCTTCGCTCCGGTATTCCTCATCACCAGAGAGAAACACGATATGCTTGCCTTTACCCGGTCCGGTTTTGCCTTGATAGACTATGTGGTCGTCGGCTGACTGCAGACTGGGCACAGACAGCATGAATACAAAAATTGAGAGAAAGAATTTTTTCATATAACGTTTTCAGTTGGCCTATAACGAGGAACTGCATCTATTCTACCGACCGTCAGTCGCCCTGCAAACTCCAAATGTCCGGTAAAGAACTCATTCTCGTTCGCCACGCTAAATCCAGTTGGGATAATATGGAGTTGTATGACCATGATCGGCCTTTAAATGAAAGAGGGAAACGAAATGCGCCTGAAATGGGGGAGAGGCTGAAAAGACATGGAACTAATCCAGATGCTGTTTTTACCAGCACCGCTTTGCGTGCAGCAACAACTGCAAAAATTATCTCTAAAAAATTGGATTTCCGCTCCGAACAAATCTTTTATGAAACGGGATTGTATCACGCAGATGCTTCCAAGTGGTTGGAATTCATTTGCGGTTTGGATGATCAATGGGGCTCTGTCATGGCTTTTGGTCACAATCCTGGCTTAACTGAGTTGGTCGCAGATGTATGGGGATTACCATTGGTCAATGTCCCGACCTGTGGTGTTATTTTCCTCACCTTTGATGGGGGGGCATGGATAAAGGCTGCTTCAGAGGGGCCAGCAGCTGCAAGATTTGATTATCCGAAGAACAAAACTGACCTTCCAGAAATTCTTGTCTAGTCCTCTTTATTTTCCCGGCTGCCTCGGTTGAAAAATTGCTCTAAGAAATTGCCTCCGTTGCTTGTTCTTAACTCCTCCGCTTTACTTGGATCAATCATCACTTCAATCCTGTTATGGGTTCCATCCAGTGCACGGTTTAATGATTCGTCATCAGGTGATGTTTCTTTTATGTCTGCAATGAGCTTTTGTCGGTTGCGTAGTGTAGATTCAGAACGGTCTCCGCTCGTCATATGGCCCAGGGCGAGAAAACGAAGAGGCCCAAGCTCTTCGTTAGTAATCACATCGGTAAAAAATGCGTTGCTATCGGGATTGGTTCCTACGTGTTTAAGAATGGCATCCCCTAATGCCATTTTATCACCATCGTCAGTCAGATTTTCATCCTTCACCTTGGCGTATAGGAGAGGCACGGCTTTTTCTCCTAATATCTTTGTTAGGTAGTTGACAACCGCACCATCAACGCGTCCTTCAGGAGTGATAATCATCAATTTGGCTGTCTCTACAAATGTTGCATCCTTATATTTTACCAAAAGGGAGAAAAGAAACATGCGAGAGGATTCATCGAGCAGACTGTTACCATTTGTAGCCGGTGGATTGATTAGTAGTTCATGAACAACCGCTAAAACATCTTCCTTATATCTGTCAGGAGCCATTTCACTGAGGATTCTATCCAGATAGGCCACTTCCAGACCTCGTAGCGTTTGTGATAGCACATTTGCAAGAATTTCCTCGGCTCTTGTTCCACCAATGTCATGGACCACATCAAATAGCCCCAAACGCATGGAGCCCGGTTCCAATTCACGTTTCATGTTACTCACCATACTAGTGAGAAAGTAACTGCCGAACCCTGAGGTAATAAATTGGTCGATGCCACTAGGCTTAGTTTCTTCGCCGCGAGCTTCGGCTTCCTTGGCTTCCCTGCGTTGTCGATCAAAAGCTTGGGCGGTTTCCTCGTATTCAATATCTTGACCTGTTTTGAAAAACTCTTCAATTGCCGAAAGAGCCTTTTCGTCTGCTTTTGTCAGGCCAACCATATAGTGGATAATTTCCTGCATGGTTTGCTGGCGAGTTTCACTAGTCGGGCGCAGTTGCTTGAGGTTGGCAATGGTTTCTTCTGGGGAAATCTCTGCAACTTTTTCGATGACTCTTTCGGTTTCTGTATTGATTACATCAACTTTTCCAGCGCTCGCTTGAGCCTCTTTAAGGTCTCTCTTTAATTTGGCTATTATTTCATTTTCATTAGTGCTGTCGGAACTAGATTGAGACTTTTTATCGGAGTTCAGTATGTATCCTGCGGTGAGTCCAATAAGCGCGGCTATAAGAATGGGGAATATTTGTTTCATTTTATTACTGCAGTAAAAATAGCTTAGTTGCTTTGGTAACCATTATTTTTTCACATTCTAACGATTCCGGTTGCGTAGTCGTTCAGTGGCAGCCTTTAGTTCTCCGAAGTCCAAGGTTTTGTCACGGTTGGTGTCTGAGCGGTCAAACGATGCCTTCATCCAGCTTGGAGCTTCATTTATCTCAATTTTTCCATTTCCATTGCGGTCGGTGCGTTTAAAGAATGCGTTCAAACGGTCATCCAGATTATCTTCTCGAATGCGACCTGCTCTTTGACGGGCAGTTCTAACACCGGTTTCGCTAATGTGCTTTCGATATAGGCTGGTGAGTGTGGAGAACTTCTCCCCTTCAGCTGGTCGGCAGAGAAGGGTGAGGCTGCCCATTTCATCTTCACTTTCAGGTCCCCACCGTACTCTTTTTGGGGGTACACTTGGATTATTGGGGTTTGAGGAAGAATTATCCCAAACTACGGTGGACTCTAGTTTGGTGCCTTTCGGGAGACTGATAAATTCTTCAAAGTGATATTGTTCCTGCCATGAAAAATCCCAATCCGGGATGTTAAGTAGGTTCAACTGTTTGCCATTAGGTAGTGTGGCACTCATACTCAATTTTTTGCCTAAGTAATGGGCATGTGCGCTAACAGCAAAAGCTTCTACATTAATAGGTAGCGTGAAGCTGTCTCTAATGGCAAAGGCCTTTTCTCCGGCCGGGATATCTACACCTGAAAGCGCGCCAAATACAGGAGGTAATTGTACGCCAGTAAAAGCTGTCTTGGGGGGCTGATCGGTAAAGTAAAGCCCAACAGAGGATTGGTCTTTTTCTGGTTTGCCTGAGGGGTGATAGTGCATAGCCAGTACCAAGTCTGCATTTCGTGGAAGTCGCCATGCCAAATCTTCCGGCAATTTATTAGGTTGACCGCCTGCAGCCCATCCTCCTAGCTGCCCGATTCCACTTCCTTGACGCCGCATTCTTCGAAAGCCGGGCGATCTTTCTCTCTTATCTAAACGTCTGGCTTCGCCGGTTGTATCGTAGCTAAAGAGGCAATGATGAACTACAGTGCGGGCATCGGGGCGAAATTCTATAGCTTTTAACCATTTGTCTTTGGGCAAATCCAAGGGTACGACAAAGCTACGATAGATATCACGACCATCCGCAGGCACAGGAAAGGGTTCTGTCATTTTAACTACCAAATCAGGTTTACCCAACTGCCACCCGGTGACAAATCTTGGCATGGTTGGTAGTTTGCTTGGGTCGCCTTCAGGCATGTCAGCCTCAACCCATTTACTGATTGTAGTGATTTGTGCGTCAGATAGGCTGCGGTCTCCGTGAAATTTAAATGAACCTTTTTGAGCGTGCCATGGAGGCATAACGCGATCTTCAGTCACGCGTGCGATTAGCTTTCCACGTTTGCTAACATCATTATAGTCCATCAACTTGAATGGGCCGGATTCGCCTGGTCGATGGCAGGAGGTGCAGTTTTGGAATATGATGGGAGCCACATGTTCGGTGAAAGTCACTTCCTTTGCTGCTATGTGTAGAGCTGTGAATGCTAAAACAATAAGTATCTTTTTCATTTTAATTTTGGGATATAACACCCGATACACTCGCCTCTTGGCTGTGGAACTTTTTTTCCGGATAGAACTGCCTCAATGGCATCACGCAAATCGTGTTGGGTAACCACACGTCTTGGCTTTCCAAAATCTTCATAAAAATTATTGATTCGGCCGCGGTAGAGCACTTTCCCTTTGTTAACTATCACAGCTTCAGGTGTGATTTCAGCGCCAGTTGCCTTTACCAGATTGTGCTTGGTGTCTAAGATACTAGTGATTTCATTCAGGCTGAAATCCTTTCGGTGGGTTATCAGTTCATTTTGGGACGTATCTGGGTCGGTATAAACTAATTGGAAATTGATCCTACCTTGATAGTTGCTGGCTATGCGTCGGATTTCTGGAACCATCTTGTTTGCTACTGGGCAATCGTAAGTGGTGAAAATTAATACAGAAGGCTTCGTTCCAGAAAACGGTTTGATGGGTTTTCCGGAGACATCTTTTATGGCCAAGTCAGTCTTGACTGTTTGGCCGATCAAGCCGAATACGGTCAGCCAAGAAATGATCAAAACAGTTAAGCTTAAATTCCCCATCGATTGTTGATTTGATATACGTAATTCAGAAGATCAGGTTACCATTATTGGTTTTGTTTATGCAATTACCTGGCCGTTAAATCTCAGTGGCGATTAATTCAGCAATCTGTACCGCATTCAAGGCTGCCCCTTTGAGAATTTGATCGCCAACCACCCAGAAGCTCAGGCCGTTTTTCATGGCGCAATCTGTGCGGATACGCCCCACGGCACAGTTGTCTTTCTCAGCCATGTTTAATGCAAGTGGATAGAGATCGTTTTTCACATCATCCATTAGATCAATTCCAGGAGCATTCTTAATTGCTCGTCGTGCCTTTGATACAGAGACGAGCTTTGTAAACTCCGCATTTACTGCGACACTATGTGCGCGGTAAACAGGGATGCGAACACAAGTGCTGCTGGCTTTAAATCGTGTGTGATGCATGATTTTGCGACCCTCATTCTCGAGTTTCATTTCCTCCTTGGTATAACCGTTCTTCAAAAAAGAATCCACGTGAGGCAAGGCATTAAAGGCAATTTGGTGTGGGTACACCGCCTTCTTTATTTTTCGTCCGCTAGCTAAGGCTTTTACCTGCGCTTCCAGTTCTGCAATGCCTTGTGCGCCACTGCCTGAGACTGCCTGATAAGTTGAGGCAAATATACGTTTCACTCCAAATGCTTTATGGAGGGGGTAAAGAGCCATAAGTGTGATGGCAGTTGTGCAATTGGGGTTGGCTATGATGCCGTTGTGCTTTTGGGTGTCTGCTCCATTAATTTCGGGTACTATAAGCGGCACGTTTTTATCCATGCGAAAGGCGCTGGAGTTATCAACAACTACGGCTCCAGCTTTAACGGCCAACGGAGCAAATTTTCTACTTATGTCACCTCCGGCGCTGAAAAGCGCGAAATCAATTTCGTTAAATGAACTTCTTGTTAGTTCGCGAATTGTAAGGTTTTTTCCTTTAAAGCGAACTCGTTTACCTGCGCTCCGCTTGGAGGCCAATGGTAAAAGTTGATTAATAGGGAATCGCCGCTTCTCTAGAACTTGAAGCATTTCTTGACCTACCGCTCCGGTGACGCCTACCACCGCTACGTTGACTTTTCGTTTCCTCATAGGGGGGCGGGCAGCATACGCGAAGCATCCGGACTGTCAAATCGCCAAAAAGGCTCGTCCCTTGCCGAAGCCTATGGTTGGGTGGTCGTAGTGAGTGAAGGTGTCATAATTCGAAAAGCCATACGTGAGGATGTGCAGGCTATTCTAGTTATTTATAACGCCGCTACTCAGGAGCCGGCTTCAGCATATGAAGATATGCCTCATACTCTGGGCCAGCGTGAGGAGTGGTTCGACTACTACAGTAAGCGAAATTTTCCCATTATTGTTGCGGAATATGATGGTATTGTAGTTGGTTGGGGCTCCTTAGGCCCTCACCAGGAGAGGTCCGGTTTTCGATTTACTGGTTCAGTGGCGGTGTATGTGGAAAAAATGTACCGACGACGTGGTATTGGAAGTCTGTTGCTGGAGGCTTTATTGGAAGCGGGCCGGCAGCGTAAGCTGCATACGGTTTTGGCCGTAATCGATTCTAAGAATGGGCCGAGTTTAGAGCTGCACAGGGAACATGGTTTTATCCAAGCAGGCGTGCTTAAAGAGGCAGGATGCAAGTTTGGCGAATGGCGTGATGCGGTTTATTTACAGTATTTATTGGATGATCGATCGGTTCCTAATGCATAAAAAAATGGCCGCACTCAATGGTGCGGCCGGTGTGAAAGATATTTATTTTTCGTTTAACTAGTTGTTGCCGCCTGATTGACGGCCTTGGCCGCCTCGATTCTGGAATCGTTCACGCATTTCTTCCATGCGTTTTCTCCGTTCCTCATCCTGTTTGGCTCGA
>CAJWKQ010000174.1 GCA_913041895.1 uncultured Verrucomicrobiales bacterium | reverse complement strand
CTGCCTTCACCAAAACCGGTCAAAAAGCCTATAAGCCAAACCAATGGAACAAGGTGCGGGTTGAATGTAAGGGTGACTACATTAAAACTTGGCTCAATGGTGAAGCTAGGGCTGATTTCAAGGATAGTCTTACGGCAAAAGGATTTATCGGACTACAGGTCCACGGTATTGGCAACAAAGATGAACTTGCCGGCGCACAGGTCCAATGGCGTAACCTGCGCCTTAAGGTACTTAAATAGACCCATTGATTCTTCAGAATAAAATCGCACTCATAACCGGTGCATCCCGTGGCGTTGGGGCAGCCACGGCTATTCAACTCGCTAAATCCGGCTGCAAAGTCGCTATCAACTACAATCAATCGAAAGCTCGGGCAGAGCAGGTTGCCTCTCGATGCCGCGATTCCGGCACTGAAGCGATCTTACTGCAAGGCGATGTAGCCGATGACGCTACTTGCCGATCGATAGTGGAGCAAACCCTATCGGCTTTTGGGAGGCTGGACATCCTGATTAACAACGCTGGCACCACCCGATTTATAGATTTCCCGGAATTGGAGGAAGTGCAAGACGAGGATTGGGATCGCATCTTTGCAGTAAACCTGAAGGGGCCTTTCCAGATGTCTCGCGCTGCGCGCCAAGCACTTAGCAAAGGGGACGGTGGAGTCATCGTCAATACTGCCAGCATTGCTGGCATGGTGGGAGCGGGTAGTTCCATTCCCTACTGTGCAAGTAAAGCCGCACTCATTAATCTCACTCTTTCGCTTTCACGCACTTTGGGTCCCGAGATTCGTGTCAACGCCATCGCCCCTGGGTTTATCGAGGGAGAGTGGCTTCAGAACGGGCTGGGCGATGCCTATGAACAAATCAAAGCTGCAAAAACTGCCGGCACTGTGCTGGGCAAAGTGAGTACTCCAGAAGATGTTGCTTCTGGTATTTTAGCCATGGTGCTCGCTACCAATACAACGGGCCATACACTCGTAATTGATGGAGGAGATACGGTTGGCCCGAAAATCACAAAAGGACTAAAATAAAAACTAAAGTTTTGGCAAAATTTACCGATGCAGCCAGAGCAGGGTTTGACATATGACTCCATATATCATTCAGGGTGGCCTAATTGGCTTTTTACTGGTTTTGGCATTGAATATTCTCAATGACAATGGAATAGGTATTTCCATCGTCAGATCCTGTATAGCCGCGCTGGCTTTTGCTTTTGGGGCGCGTTGGTTTGCAAAAATGATGTTTTCAGAGCTGCATTTAAGCCTCTGGCTACAACAGGAAGCAGCACAACAGGCAGCAGCACAACAGGCAGCAGCAGAACAGGCAGCAGAAGCAGAAGAAAGTGATACACCGACAGCTGAATAATTTAGTAATCACACTCCTTCCGACGAACAAATCCTTGCGACTTGTGCTAGTATTGCCAGAATAGGGCCAGACCAAGTTTTAACTCAAAATCGAACAGGAAAAGTATACATGAAAAAAGTTTTGTTTTTATTGATAGCTGGTGGACTGCTGACCGCACCGATGCTAGCTCAAGATAATAAAATCCCACGCCAACCCTCGCCCAAGGGTGCTAAAGTGATGATCGTGCTCCCTAGAGATGGCAAGACCGTGAAAGGGCCTGTACGTGTGGTGTTCGGTCTCAAAGGCATGGGCGTATGTCCTGCCGGACTGGTATTACCCGATGGTAAGCCCAAGGAAAACACAGGACATCACCACCTTCTCCTTAACACCGAGAAACTACCTGCTATGAACCTACCACTTGCAGCCTCGGATAAGCTGCTACATTTCGGCGGAGGCCAAACAGAAACCACACTGGATCTACCCCCCGGCAAGCATACTTTGCAATTGGTGTTCGCGGATTTTGCCCACATTCCGCACGACCCTCCGGTTGTTTCGAAAAAAATCACCATCACAGTCGAAGCCAAAGGAAAAAAGAACTAAAACTCCTGTCTGTTAATCCATAAATCCAATTGGCGGGCTGATGCCCGCCTTTTTTATTTTTCAAGCTGCAGCAACTTCCAACCCCAGAGAAAACAAACCGTCCCTATTACTATAAATAGAATGCCGATAGAACCTATGGGCGTAAGGGTATTGGCCTTGGCATCAAGGCCGCGGCTGAGAAGAAGAATTCCCATAACGAATAACCCCACCCCACTATTACGCATACGCACATTTGCCGCATGACGCTTTTCCTCGCGTACACTTCTACTTTGGTTCGTGTCATCCCATTGTTTAGGTACGTCAATTCCAGCCTCACACCGCGGACATACTGAACGGGTGCCCGCAACTGGAGTCCCACATTGGGGACATTTGCGCGTGTGCGCCATGCACGATACGGTAGGCCCAACCCAATTTTTGGCCAATGAGCAGATTATTGTATATTCACAAAGTTATTCACAATACGGTACGGAAGTTGCTCTGTACCCTCCGCGCACCGGTTATGAATAAGGTGATTTTGACGCCTAAAAAGGCTGTTAACGAAGAAAAGATGCTGAAAAATGGCTTTTTTGCCATTACAGCTAGCCTCTGCGGGTTCCTAATGGGGCCTGCGGGGTGCTCGTTGTTGCCTGACGAGGACGAAACCGTGTCTTTGATTCCTGACAACGTCCTAATTCGAAAACCTGCCCCTCTAACTTTGCCCCTTGAAAATGTAGTGCACTCCAATAACAAATATCATCAGGATGCATATCTAATTTTCACAGAAACAAGGAGTAAGTACATTAACAAGCTGAAATCGTTGGATGCTCAGATTAAGGAAATAGAGAAAATATCAGAGAAAGAACTCCGAGCCATAGACGATTACCCCCTCTTAAAGGAACACATTGCTAGTATTTCTATTTTCGAGGAGCCCACAAGACGTGCCGAACGCAGAAAAAGAAAAATTGAAGAAATCGACGTTAAAGTCAGTGAACTAAAAACCGAAATCGACGATTTAAGCCAAAAGAGATCCGACCACCCCAAATTTGAGGAATTATATACCGGGCTCATCAAAACCAAATCACTGGCTGTCAGTGTACAAATAATAACCAAAAAAAGGTGGTCGCTCCTTTTTGATTTCGAGGTGTTCCTGAAGGGTTGGTATCTTTCAAAACTTACCGTCAATCAACCTTCTGGTATTCAGGAGAGGTACCCGCGAATTATTGAAGCCCAATTTGTCGCGCGTCTGGGCATCAATGGGCAGGCAATCACAGATACCAACGCTACAAATTGGGGGAGCGCTTTATACTACGCGATAAGAGCCAACGCACGTTATCCTGAAGATGATGATTTCAACGCTCAAGCATACGAAGTAGATCCTGCCAAAAGCACCGTCACCCTGAAACCAGAAGCCTATGAAGATGAACCCTTTACTGGTCAGGTTATCTTCATGATGCCTTCCTCTCAAATCGGATGGGCGGTCATTGATAGAGGTCTAATGATTCGAAGTGCCACTGAACCAGCTCCAATACCGATTTTGGAAACGTCAGGGCAGAACGCAGGACTACTCGTGGAAGGGCGCCTATATCAAACTTATGAGCAAGGTCAAGTTACTCGATCCAGCCTTTTTGAGGTAGATCTTGCGGGCAAAACCCTCAGAGGCTCCCTCCTTGATTCTGAGGGGCGCAATCTGGAATCCCGGGACTATCGCTCAAAGGATGAAAGACGTTTAACGGGTGTTTATGAAGGCAACCAACAAACCCTTATCGATGGTTTCAACCGAACAAAACTCAACCTTTCAGAGAACGGCAACGCACGAAAGTGGACCTACGTTGTTGATGACAGAACCAAGGTAGAGAAAGAAACCAAAGGTTCATGGACTCTGATTGACGGCCAGATTCATCTGCATCTACCCCTCAATCCGGAATCAATCAGCAAATTCATGCCTTCGGATAAGGTAATTTTGGAAATGGATTCTGATAACCAACTAGCGGTTATTGCCGAAATTCGTCCTGACGGTAGACGCACTGAAATTTTTGCTGAGCCAGACAAGCGATTTGTTTACTCCAACCCACTATGGGGCAATCAGGATGCTGCCTCCTCGTCTGGAGTCCCCGCTTTGCCCGAAGGAACCATTCTGTCATCCCAATCAGAAGTACGGGTCGACCCAACCGGTAAGGGATTTTTCACCTACAAACGTACCGATGATGCGAAACTGAACGAACTTCAATCGCAAATTGAAGCGGCAACCGATCCAGCCCAACGCGATAAACTTCAGGCCGACCTAGATGACCTCAAACTTGCTGGGGCGTTCCCTTATAACGGGAAAATAGTTGAATTTTGGGATGAGAAACGCACCCAAAAGAAACGAGAAGAAAACTTTCAGATTGGAAGACACAACGGATCTGTTACCTGGTGGCATCCCAACGGCCAAAAGCAATTTGAAGGAGAATATCTCAAAGGCATTCCTCAGGGTGCTACGAAAACCTATAACGAGGCTGGTATTCAGTTGTCCGAAAAAATTTGGGAAAATGACAAGCTCTCACGGGCCACAACTTGGGATGCAAACAATCAAAAAACCGGCGACGTCACTGCCGGTAACGGCACCTTGGTCTACTTCCATCCCAACGCGCAAAAGCAGCGGGAGGAAATCTGGGAAAACGGCACACTCAAAGAACTCAAATTCTGGGATGAGACGGGCAATGAACTCGAGTCGGCCGGTTCAAACTTCTTTCCTGTAGTTCCCAAGCAGAACTAGTAAATAACCAGATTACCCCCTAGGATATCGGGCATGGACACGCCCTTCCACCTAGCCTTTCCGGTCGATAACCTTGAAGATACCCGAAAATTTTACGTAGACGTGCTGGGCTGTTCTACCGGCCGCGAAAGTGAAAGCTGGATTGACTTCAACCTTTACGGTCACCAAGTCGTTGCCCACGTTGCCCCGGAGGAAACCGGTTTGGAAACCTTTAGTGGCGTCGATGATAAATCAGTCCCCGTAAAACACTTTGGCGTAGTTTTGCCGTGGAACCAATGGCATGAACTGGCCGACCGGTTGCGTAAAACGGATGTGAATTTTCATATTGAACCTTACATACGCTTTGAAGGAGAGGTGGGCGAGCAGGCCACCATGTTTTTCCCTGACCCCAGCGGTAATTATCTGGAATTCAAATCCTTCAAGGATCCTTCCCAACTTTTTGCTAAGGATTTAAAGCAATAAACTGGGCCAAATAGGGCGTCAATGGACGAGTTACATGGAACGATCTGGATCTGGATTTTAGGGCCATTTGCCCTCATTGCGTTTGCTTTCGCCGCTTTAGCTTTGTGGAATTATCGAAGTATGAAATCCACCCCGACCTCCGCCATCAAGGATCTTCAGGAGGGAGATGTGGAAGTTAAAGGCACAGCTCAAGCCCGTGGCCCGTTACTGGAGAGTCCGTTATCTCGTTCTCCATGTGTCTGTTATTCGCTTTTTTTGGATGAGACGATTGGCTCAGGTAAACACTCCTACAATCAAACTTTTTTCCATGAGGTAAAGTCCGCTTTCTTTGTGGTAAATGATGAAACAGGGTGTGCCACAATCAAAACAGATGATCTAATCTGGGAGTCTGGTAAAGCAAAGCATGTCGCTCTCCTAGCTCACAACAACTCACTAAATTTCGATCAAACCGGCATGGCAAAAGCAATCACCTCATCATTCGGGATACAACACGGACAGAAAATAGACCTCCCGAATGAACTTTATATGAATCTGGGCACCGATCGTATTGAACGTTGTGACGACATACGTGAAGTGTACCTGAAAGATGGGGACCCATTATACATCCGAGGCTACGCGCGGAAAATACATTCAGGCTCTACTGAGCAGGATCCCTCGAAACCCGAACCCCAATGGGAAATTGGAGCCAGCCCAAAGAAGGGCCGGTGGAATACCGGAATTTCGGTATCTATCAAATCCGAGGAAGAGATGATGGCAACTTCCTCCCGCATTTTTAAGTATGCCTTGGCAATCGGCCTGTTTTTGAGCGGGCTACTGATTATTATTCTGTTGATCCGCAACTTTATCCTATACCCCCAGTAAATTCCTGATGGGCCGTTTCAATGGCCTGCAATTCCTCTTCATTCAATTGCCAGTCACCGGCCTTCACTGTTTCAGCAATCTGACCGCTCTTGCGCGCACCCACAATGGCACTTATGACTTCAGGCCGGCGAAGGGTCCATGCCACGGCCAGTTGACCCACCGTGTGTCCGCTTGCCGCGGCAATTTCACCCAGTGCGCTCACCAGTTGCAAAAAGGGTGCCTGCTTGGGCGGGTGGAGCAGGGAAGCCACCGGGTGATCGGGCTTATGCTTGCGCCAATCAGTATCAGCAAGGTTGGTAATCCACTCCTCATTCACCTTACCGGTGAGTAACCCACTTTCCATGGGGCTGTAACAGACAATCCCGCAATTGTTCTGCCCACACCATTCGAGCTGCCCCTCGGCTTCTATCTGGCGGTTTAGCAAACTGTAACGCGGTTGCAGTGAAGAAACCGGGCCAAGAGCAACCGCCCTTTGAAGCTGATTGACAGAGTAGTTGCTGACTCCGGGCCACTTTATTTTACCCTGATCCTTAAGATCCAAAAGTGTCTGCCATGCTTCCTCCACTCCTTCATCAGGTTCGGGCCAATGAAGTTGGTATAGGTCAATGCAGTCAGTTTGCAAACGCTTCAGTGAACCTTCGACTTCCTCCAAAATCGTCGCGCGCGAGGTAAACCGGTTGGGCGTGCGGTCCTCATTAGGCAGCACCCCGCACTTGGTGGCAACAATCACGGGCTTACCCCACTGCTTGAGCGCTTTACCCACGACCTCCTCAGAAACGCCAAAACCGTAGGCGTGAGCCGTATCAATCCAATTAACGCCCGATTCCAAACCTTCCAGAATCGCCGCAATGGAATCGGCCTCATCCTGAGGCCCCCAACCCATCCCCCAGTCATCACCGCCAATGGCCCAAGT
>CAJWKQ010000173.1 GCA_913041895.1 uncultured Verrucomicrobiales bacterium | reverse complement strand
TGGTTTGATGTGCCCCAAATTTTTGCCAAGTCCGTGAAGCTCTCCGATGCTCGCGCCGCTTCCCTCAAGAAATATGGCGGTTTCCCCATGGGGATCCAGAGCTATTCGCTGCGGGCCTTCGGGATTGATGGCAAGGAAGGGGCCTTACAAAAGATTGATGACTTGGGGATTCATTGGGTCGAGTTCTTCGGTCGGCATTACCCGATTACCCCTGACAAGAAGAAGATCGATGAAATGAATTCCAAGCTGGCCAAGCACGACATGAGTGTTAGCTCCCATGGAGTCAATGGCTTCAGCAAAAACCATGAAGCTAATGAAAAGATCTTCCAGTTCGCCAAGCTGGCCGGTATCCCCAATATCAGTGCCAACCCCAAGCCCGATAGTTTTGAGAGCCTCGATAAACTGGTTAAAAAATATAATATCCGCATAGCCATCCATAATCACGGCCCCGGTGCCTTGTATGACAAGATTGAGGACGGGTTAAAGGCCGTGAAAGGCCATGACAAGCGCATCGGTTTTTGCGCGGACCTTGGGCATTACATTCGCAGCTCAGAAGATCCGGTCGAAGTGATCCACAAACTGGGTGACCGATTGTATGGCATTCATCTCAAGGATTTTGCTGAGCAAAAGAAAAAGACCCATGGAGTTATCTTGGGGAAAGGGCACTTGGATGTGGTGGGTGTCTTTAAGGCACTCAAAAAGGTCCGCTTTCCGGCTGATGGTGCATTGAGTTTGGAATATGAGGAAAATGCCGCCAACCCGATTCCTGATATCAAGGAATGTCTGGCCATTACTGCTGCTGGAGCGCAGAAGGCACTGAAAGGTTAAGAAGGTAAAAACAACTCAAAGCGGGCGATGTCTTGAGGTGTCGCCTTTTTTTTTGTAGGGTGGGCGTCTGGCTTTATGCTGCAGTTCGCTGATATTCCCTACAATTATTACCCGCCCAAACCCAATCGGCTGGTGGCTTGGCTGGGTGAACAGGGAAATAAGCGTTTTCATTTACCGGGTCCAATGCACTTACTGGAATCGGTTCAGGTGGAGAATTATCAGGTCCTCAAGGATATCAACCGGCAGCACGGAGCGCGCTTGCTACTACTGCCCAATCACTCCACACATAGCGATCCTCAAATAATGGTGGAAGCCTGCCGACAAATCGACTTGTGGTCGTTTTTTATGGCGGCCTATGACGTGTTTGAACGCGATAGTAGGGTGGCATGGGTGATGCAACGAATGGGTGCCTTTTCGGTAAACCGCGACGGGAGCGACCGACAATCCCTCAAGGATGCAGTGGAAACGGTGATTGACGGGCGCTACGGGCTGACAGTTTTTCCTGAAGGTAACGTGTATCTGATGAATGATCGGGTGACCCCGTTTCTGGATGGCCCAGCTTACATCGCCATGAAGGCCCAGCAGGAATTGAAGGAAGAGGGTCGAATCTTTGCCATCCCTGTATCCATTAAGGTAACGCACCTAACTGATTGTCGTGAAGCGATACAGGAGATGTTGGCCGATATGGCAAAAAAACTGGATGTGGGATTTGATCAGCAGGATGAAATTGTTGGGCGGGTGCATAAGGTGGGGATTGCCATGGTGCAGCGTAACCTAAAGATGCGTGGGTTTTTACCTCCTAATCCGGACTATAGTGATCTGCCTGCTCTATTGCGTCAGTCTGCTGAACTGATTCTTGCAGGCTTGGAGTCGAAAATTGGCATTGAGCCCAAGGCAACTGATGGTTTGATGGACCGTTTTCGTGGGGTTCGCCGGGAGATTCACAAGGTCAGATCCGATCCGGACCGTGAGATCGATCATGCGGTGGCTGCGATTTGGGCGGATGAGGCAATCGTTGCCTTTAGGATTCTCAGCTATGCCGGTAATTACCTTAGTGAAAAGCCCACGCTGGATCGGGTAGGCGAAACTATTGAAAAATTACAGGAAGATTTATACGGCAAAGTCGTTGCTCCGTATGCGAGGCGCGCTGCGTACGTTAGATTCGGTGATCCGATTGATGTGTCTGAGCAACTGGCTGCGGCTGCCAAGCCTCGGTTGGCGATGGCGGCTTTGACTGAACAATTTGAAGAGGGTGTGCAAGTGGGGCTTGATGAAATCAATCAGGCTAATAATCATCCGGGCGCTGAGATGTTTTAAACGCATCGATTGACTCAATGCTCAGGTACGCCAAATCAATTTTTCTCTTTCAATGTTCCTACCTTAATGTCTTGCCGCGATGAGTGAGGAGCAACCCCAACGACCTTTGGCCAACAAGGGTTTTCTTTCATTGGTAGCTACTCAGTTTTTTGGCGCCTACAATGATAATCTGCTTAAACAGGTTTTAAGTTTTGGTTTAGCGGCAGCCGGAATATGGAACGGGGTTTTGGGCGAGGGAGGACAAAGCTGGGTGGCTATGGCCCTTGTTTTGCCTTTTTTGCTTTTTGGTGCAATCGCAGGTCAATTGTCAGACTGTTACAGTAAACAGCTGGTCACATTGAGGGCTAAACAAGCTGAATTCCTTATTGTACTCGTTGCTGGCACCGGATTTTACTTTAACAATGTATATTTGAGTCTTTTTGCGATGTTTTTGCTGGGAATGCAAAGCGCATTTTTTGGGCCGGCAAAATATGGGGTGATTCCTGAGTTGGTGCATGATTCTAAAATTAGTGTGGCTAACGCAGCGATCATAATGCTGACAAACATTTCGGCAATCTTGGCTGTGATCGTAGGAGGAGCGTTATATGAATCTTATCGGGGAACTGCTGCCGAAGGAGTGCCAGATGGTTTGTTGTGGCTTCCTGGTGCAGCACTTTTGTTATTCGCGGTTTTGGGTCTTATATCAGCAAAACAAATGCCTCCTTTAAAGGCATGTGCTCCGAAGATGAAAGTGAAATGGGAGTTCTTTGCTCCTTACTTGCGTACGGTAAAGAAAATGCTTTCAGGGAAAACGCCTATTTTTGTCGTATGCTTGTTGAAAGCAGCATTTTACATGCTGGCATATGTTGCCCTACTAATTTTGGCCGATTATACCATAATCCTGGGTCTCTCGGAAAAGAAAGTAAGTGTTTATCTTTTTGGAACGGTTGGAGTCTCCATCGCGGTGGGAAGCGTGATTGCCGGTATTATTTCCAGAGGAGGAGTTCAGCCTCGATTGATACTTGCCGGTGGTATTGGTTTTGGAGTGGCGGGTTTATTGTTGGCTTTGGCGCCATCCAGTTATGTTGTTATCCATAAGGCAGATTCTGTGCAGGCAGCACGTGGATTGGAGGCTATTGCCGGTCAAGCTAAGGTGAGTTACTTCCTGGAGCGATCCAAGGATCGACTTAATGAACTTCGCAGTGATTTAAACTTTCAAAAGGAGGAACTGTCACTCGACAAGCGGTTTGGTCAGGTTGAGAGAGGCGAATATGATGCCATGATTATTTCCACAGCCTACCTGAGTACATACAAAAACCGTAAAGTAACTCCGGATAAGGATTCCAATGGTTCTGAATATTATGCCTTATCTCAAGTGGACGAAAGTGGGAAGGTTGTGAAAGATGAAAGTGGAAAAGTACTGGATAGCGGGATAGTAGCTGTTCCCATTGAGATTCGGGAGAGGGATTTTTGGAAGATTGTGTTTTATCTATTTATAGTTGGAGCTAGTGCAGGTATGTACGTGACTCCCTTGCAGGCACTGCTGCAAAAACTTTCTCCAGAAGATTTCCGTGGGCAATATATCGCTGCTTCAAATGCGATTGATACGGTTCTGGAGATTTTAGCTATTGGGTTATTCTACCTGTTAAGAAATATTGGTGTTGGGTCTCAGGAAGTTTTCTTTTTGGTGGCGGCGATGGCAACCATAACGGTGGCTTTATTTATCGCTAAGATTAAGCCTCATATCCATAAACCTGAATGGAATTAAGGTTTTTGGTTGGAGATTAATTTCATCTCCCGGTTTTCTTGTCTTCCGATTCCCTTGAGAAAAAGCCGGTCTTTATGGACTTCAATTACTGAGAACGCATTGTCTGTGGTGTCTACCATGCCTTTGAGGGTTAAATAGTGGATCTTGTTCTTGGTGCCATAGTTGCCTGTGTGGTTGTGTCCGTTCATGTAGGCGGCCACACACGGGTATTTCCCCAGTAATTCAGTGAGTGCATTTGCATTCCATAAATTATGAATATTTACAGGGTGGATGGGGAAGTGACAAAAAAGAATTACACGCTCACGATTTTTAGTGGCAGCCTTCAGCTTATCTTCAATCCACTTCAGCTGCTCATCCCCCACGGCCCCATTCCAAGTTGGGGTGCCCGCCTTGAGGCGTCGATGAAATGCAGTGGCAGCCTTGGTGCGAGGATCATCTTTGGGATAGGCATAAAGGCTTACATCGTTTCCATCTAAGGCAAGGAAGCGCCAACCCTTGTGCGTGAAATCATAATAGCGTTTCTTCAAGCCGAGTTGAGCAGGGACTAATGCTTTCTTATCATCGGCTACCGAAAAATCATGATTACCCAGTACGTGGTAATGCGGTGCTTTTAATCGATTATATATAGGCACTACCTTTGCAAAGCTCTCAAAATCCCGGTCAATAAAATCGCCCAGGTGCACCACGAAAGCCAGATCCAGCTTGTTATAGTATTCCACGCAAGCGGCAAGTTTCTTGGGTGAAAGATTGTATTTTCTGATGAGGCTGGTCTTGCTGCAATATTGGCAGTCAGCAACTGCACCAAAACTAAAGAGAGGTTCCGAAGATTTTTGCTCTGCAGCTGCTAAAGTGCAGTTTAAGAAGATCCAAAGTGAAAGCAGAGTGATGTAATTGAGTATTCTCTTCATGTTTCCAGGCTATTTATTTTCTCTTGGATTTTTTCTGTGATTTCTCCTTCGGAAGGGAAGCTTCCGAATACAGGTAATTTACGAAAAATGGTTTCATCATCTAGGAACACCTTGAAGGTGCCAAACCCGCACTCCACCAAGGTGACCTCAATATCTGGGAACTCAGATTTTATTTCCGCCTCCACCCGGGAAGCTTCGGGGAGATAGTTTCAACTTTTACAATATTTGATAGCGATTTTCATGGAGGTAAACCGGGTCTATCACTGAAGAGGCCATTGGAATTCAATGCGTTTTCCGTTGCGAATGAGTGTGAGCGGGAGTTTCTGACCACTTTTGTAGTTCAGTTTCACCAGTGCATTAAACTTGTCGTGATCCATGGCTTTCAGGAATGGCTTGCCGGCCATTGCGATAATGAAGTCATTAAGCTTCAAGCCGGCCTTTAAGGCTGCCTGCCCTTCAGCACTTCCATTATTTATCCATTGTACTTTGAGCGCATGCTGGCCCGCAGGGAGCTTCAGTTTTTTAAGTTCATTGGGCTTGGCGCTCGGCATATAAACGCGAAGGCGTGGGTGCAGGTTCCAAAGGGAGCCTCTCCACGAGATATCAGTCCTTTTCCAGCCGACTCTCGTTCTCAGGATATGCTCGCGGCTACTGTTCCAGGGCCGAATCCGGATTTGCGTGGATGTGTTAGGCAGATGGTGCAGGACCCATTGTATATCGGCAATTGAGAGGATTAATTGGTCGTTCATGTAGGCAATGGATTGTCCCGCTTTGAGTCCTGATGTCTCGGCCGGACTCCCTTTGATGACCCTGCTAATCTTCAGGCCGTCCTTCGGATCAATCACCAGTCCAATGTTCTTGGGTAATGGATAGCGCCAGAGTTTATCATTGGTCATTTTGCCTTCTAGATGCAACTGATGGTTTTCGGCGTCATGGATGTTGTGACAGTGGATGCAATTATTGACCTGAGTTGCTTTACGATACTGCTCTTTATTTTCCAGGCCCGGCATTTCCATGGCGGTTTTGTATGATTTGGGTTTCCCACGTTTGTCTGCCAGATATTTTTTGTAATTGGCTGCATTTGCGTGGAGCGTTAGAACCCGGCGCATGGTTTTTTCCAGAGATTCCACCGAGTTGTACGCATCTGCCCCGGCTTCAGACTGCGTTCCATAACGGCTGTAGATGGTACCGTCAGCATTCATAAAGATGGCAGCCCAGTTGAGATCATAATCAAACTGGAAGAGCGATAGATCCACCCCTTTCATCTCTACCTGACGCAGTGAGATAAAATGTTTCGCGGCCAGTTCGCGGATGACCTTGCTGTTTTGGGCTACTTCAGCATCAAATGCTTTGCATTCCTTGCAGGGGACGCACCTGAAAGTTACAAAAATCGGTTTGCCAGTGCGTTTGGCTTCAGCAAAGGCTTTCTGGAAATCATTGTATATCCATTGGTTTTGGCCGCGTGCATGCTCATCATTCAGTCGGTCGATTAATGGCGGGGGCGCGGCGGAAAGGGAGGCGGCAGTCAAAATGAAGAGCGCAATTAAGGTTTTCATTGAAACACACGTATTGATCCGGGCAGACATGTGACAGGAATAATGTCAAGGAGCTGAATTTTGGCGACTATAAATTTTCATAAAGATTATAGTAGCGCGATTTTAGTTCAATGGCTACATTCACTCCCGACACCATTCTTCGCTGCCTCTTAAGGTAGTGTAACTCCAACGCAAATGGTGTCCTGTGCCGTTTGTATTTTTAGATTAATAGAACCTCAACCTTATACATAGAACCTCAAACCCAGTTTAAAATAATTATGATTCAACCAATGTTTGCTTTCGTAGATGTGCTTATCTATATAGGTATAGGCATAGTAGTCTTGGCAATACCTTGCGCATTTTTAGCGATGTTTTGCCTGAGAAAAGTTAAGGCGGGCGAAGCGGGTGTGCGAACCGGTTTTGGCGGTATTAAAGTCACCAAGAGTTATATGTTGCGGATGCCCTTCCTTCACCGGTGGGATATCATGGATATTCAGGTGAAAAAGCTGGAGGTTGCCCGTAAAGGGAAAGACGGATTGATTTGTAAGGATAATATCCGTGCGGATATTGAGGTGGCTTTTTATGTGCGGGTTGCACCTGACGAGGA
>CAJWKQ010000172.1 GCA_913041895.1 uncultured Verrucomicrobiales bacterium | reverse complement strand
ACAAAAAGAACCCATCCTATCGCACGAGGTGCATGGATAATTGAGGTTATTTTCAACAACCCGCCACCTCCACCGCCCAATGACATCCCCCCCCTCAATGAAGATGATGGACCGAAGAACCTCACAATCCGTGAGAAGTTTGCCAAACATCGTGAGAACCCTGACTGTGCAGGCTGTCATTCAAAACTGGATCCTCTTGGTTTTGCCTTGGAAAACTTTGATATCACCGGTCGCTGGCGCGATAAATATGATAACGGCAGAAAAGTAGATGCCAGTGGTACTCTGCTGCGCAAATATGAGTTCAATGATATCGTCAAGTTCAAGGACTCTCTGGTAAAAGAAGATAAGCGATTTGCTAAAGCCTTCACTGCGCACCTTGTGCGATATGCATTGGCACGCGAACTTCTGCCTCAAGATACACTGACCGTTGAATCCATAGTAAATGATACGCAAAAAGATGGCTACCGCCTGAAATCTCTAATTCACAAGGTCATTCTTAGTGATGCGTTTCTGCAAACACGGTAAAGGCCAAACAAACCTAAATCTCGTAATTTATTGTCCCTTTTCCGTTGGCTTCCAAGAGTCGCTGGAGTATTTTTTGGCCGAACCATGAGATGTTTTGTTACCACTTTATTGCTTTGCCTAGGATTTTTACTCGAAGCTCAATCCGTTTCAGATTCTGCCACGCCCGTACGAAATATTTCAGCGCCGAAAGATTTCCGGGTGGAGCTACTCTACTCCGTGCCGAAGCCCCAACAAGGGTCTTGGGTGGCGATGTGCAATGATGACAAAGGGCGCATTATTGTAAGCGACCAGTTTGGAGGATTGTATCGATTCACGCCGCCGGCTCCGGGCAAGAAACTAAAATCGGCGGACATTGAACCTATTCCAGCAAAAATTCGTGCAGCCAACGGGTTACTCTGGGAAAATGGTGGACTCTACGTCGCGGTCAACGATTACGAACGCAAGTTTCCCAGCGGATTATATCGAGTAACTGATTCAAATGGGGATGACAAGCTGGACAAGGTGGTGTTGCTGCGCGAGATGTTCGCACGAGGTGATCACGGAGTACACGCCATTTTGCCCGGCCCGAACGATACCCTTTACCTTATTACTGGCAACAACACCACGCCGCTTAAGACTCAGACTTCGCGCGTCCCATTGCATTGGGGCGAAGATCATCTATTACCACGTATGCCTGATGGCCGTGGGCATAACCGCGATCGACTTGCACCTGGCGGCATCATTTACAAGATTTCACTCGACGGCAAACAGTGGGAGATTGTCTCCTCAGGTTACCGTAATATTTACGATGGCGGCGTAAATGCCGATGGTGAGTTGTTCACGTACGACGCGGACATGGAGTATGACTTCAACACCTCATGGTATCGGCCCACGCGCATCAACCACGTTACCAGTGGTAGTATGTATGGCTGGCGAAATGGCACGGGAAAGCGACCGGAGTTTTATCCTGACACACTACCAGCAACAGTGAATATCGGGCCCGGATCGCCGACGGGCACGGTTTTCGGCTATGGCGCAAAATTCCCAGCCAAGTATCAGAATGCCTTTTTCATTCTCGACTGGAGTTGGGGTAAAATTCATGCCATTCACCTTAAATCCAAAGGCTCAAGCTACACAGGAACCAAAGAAACCTTCATTACCGGAAGCCCATTGCCGGTAACGGACATCATCATCCGCCCCGAGGATGGAGCAATGTATTTCACCATCGGCGGTCGAAAAGTGCAGTCAGGCGTGTATCGGGTGACTTACACCGGCAAGGAATCCACCGCGGACACGGTGAAACGAAAACACTGGCAGATCAACCTTAGACACAAACTCGAGCGTTTTCATGGCAAGCAACATAAGGACGCAGTGAACGAATCTTGGGCGCATTTGAACCACACTGACCGTTTCATACGCTGGGCTGCAATGACGGCGGTGATGCATCAGCCAGTAAAACAATGGCAACAGCGTGCACTAACTGAGAAAGACCCCAACAAGCGTGTTTTGGCGCTACTCGCATTGTGCAAGGTAATAGGAGTCGACCCGAAAAATGCCACGGCAGAAGAACCGGCTCCTAAAATTGATCGCACACTGAGTGCGTCAATTTTCAAATCGCTCGGACAAGTCGATTGGTCAAAGCTTACGCACGCTGGCAAACTCACGCTGATGCGCGCGTATCAGATCGCTCTCATCAGGCTGGGCGAAACTAATGCCGAGACGAAGAGCCGTATCATAAAGCATCTTGATCCACATTTCCCCGCATCAAACTTTGAGCAGAACTGGCTACTGTGCGAAACACTTGCCTATCTGCAATCGCCAAGCACAGCAGCCAAGGGCATCAAACTTTTGCAGAAGGCGGCCACGCAGGAAGAGCAGATCGAGTATGCTCGCTCGCTACGTATGCTTAAAGCGGGTTGGACTCTCGAGCTTCGCACGGCCTACTTCGAGTGGTTCCTGAAGGCGGCCAACTATCGCGGTGGCGCAAGTTTCAGTAAATTTATCGAATTTATCCGACGTGATGCCGAGGCCAGCTTGGATGACCAAAGTCGCAATCAATTGAAAGAACTTCTCGCTAAAAAGCCGGAACAGAAATCTCCTTTCGAAGTTATGGCTCAAGCGATGATTGGTCGTAATTTTGTAAAGGAATGGAAATTGGAGGAACTCAGCTCAGCAGCCAAAACCAAGTTAAAGGAACGGAACTTTGAACGTGGGCGCAAGATGTTTGCTGCAGGTGGCTGCTTTGCTTGCCACCGATTTGCCAATGAGGGCGGCATGACTGGACCTGATCTAACAGGCTCCGGCGGGCGTTATTCCGCTCATGATTTACTGGAACAAATCATTCATCCCAGTAAAGAAATCAATGAACAATTCGTACCGGTTAACGTAAAGATGAAAAGTGGTGAGACCGTTACGGGTGTAGTTGTCAACATGAATGGTGACCGGGTAACGGTGAATACCGACATGTTTAACCCCAATCAACGTGTTAATGTTAAGCGGCCAGAAGTCGAGAGTATTGAGCCTTCAAAAATTTCCCCCATGCCGCCCGGTCTACTCAACTTAATGCAGGAAGATGAAGTAATGGATTTACTAGCCTACATCCTGAGCAGCGGAAATCCCAATCACTCATTATTTAAATAAAACCTTGTCTCTACTACTATTATGAAGAAAACCCTGACTCTGCTTTCAGCAATCCTACTCACCACATGGCTAGGGTGTGGTGGTAATCCAGAACCAACCGAGCCTGCCTCTAATGCGGGTGTAAATGCCGAGGACTCTCAAAAAACAAAGGGTATCATCGCCTATACTCCACTCACACTTTCCAACCCATTTTTCAAGGTTATTGGAGATCATATCAAAGCTGAAGCTGAAAAGAACGGCTATGAAACATTGATGGTCGACCCGGATATGGACGTGAAAAAACAATCCGACCAGATTGATGATTTCATCGCAAAAAATGTAACTGCCATTGTTCTTGTCCCCTGTGATCGCCTATCGGTGGGGCCCGCCGTGCAGGCTGCCAATAAAGCGGGGATTCCCGTTTTCACTGTGGACGCAAAATGTGCTGCACAGGGCGCGAAAATCGAAGGTCACGTCGGCACCGACAACTTCCAAGGCGGAGAGCTAGCCGGAAAAGCCATGATTGATGCACTGGGAGAAAAAGGAGGCAAAGTACTAATTCTCGATTTCAAGAAAGCCAACTCATGTGTGTTACGCGTGGCCGGTTTCAAAAAGATGATCGATGCCCACAACAAGGAAGCAGAAGGGAAAATTGAAGTCGTTTCTGAATTGGATGGAAACGGAGAGCGCACCAAGGGCTATCAGTCCACCGCTGATGCCTTGCAAGCACATGAAGATCTGGATGCAATTTTCGCCATCAACGATCCTTCTGCACTCGGAGCCTATACCGCAGTAAAGGAAGCGAAACGTGAAAACAAAATTAAAATTATCGGATTTGACGGCCAGCTCGATGGCAAGCAAGCCATCAAGGACGGGCAAATATATGCCGATCCTATTCAGCACCCCGATAAAATGGGTAAACAAATTGTTCAACTAATCGTCAAATATCAAGCGGGTGAAAGCTTTGAATCCGAAACGCTTATCCCCGCTACCCTCTACACCAAAGCTGAGGCCGATCAGGATCCTGAACTGAAATAATTCATGGCGGACGCCGCCCAAAAGCCGTTGCTCAAAATGCACGGCATCAGCAAAGCCTTTCCCGGCGTACAGGCACTGAACAAGGTGAATCTCACGCTATTCGGAGGCGAGATATTGGCTCTACTCGGTGAAAACGGTGCCGGTAAAAGCACCCTGATTAAAATTCTCGGAGGGGCACATCAGCAGGATGAGGGAACCATAGAGATTAATGGAAATTCAGTGCGCCTAAACAACCCCCTAAGCTCGCAAGCTGAGGGCATCGGAATCATTTATCAGGAGTTTAACCTGGTGCCCGGTTTAACGGCCCGGGAGAATATATTTCTCGGGCAGGAACTTTCCAGTATTTGCTTTATTCCACGAGTGCAAGAGGAGGAGAAGTCTCGTGAATTGTTCGCACGAATTGGTGTAGAAATTGATCCTAACACACCTTGTTCTGATCTAACTGTTGCCCAGCAGCAAGTTGTCGAGATTGCCAAGGCGCTCGCACAAGATGCACAGATTATTGTGATGGATGAACCTACAGCTGCGCTCACCCCACGCGAAGTGGAAGGACTGCTGAAGGTCGTCCGGGAATTACGCACACAAGGTATTGGGATCATCTATATCAGCCACCGTCTTGATGAAATCGATGCCATTGCTGACCGTGTGACCGTCTTACGTGATGGCGGACATGTGGCCACTCGAGAGAAATCCAAACTGCAACGTGATGAGATGATCGAACTGATGGTAGGACGCAGCCTAGACAGGGAATTCCCACCACGCGAGTGCACTCCCGGTCCGGCACGTTTAACTGCAAGGAATCTCATACGGGGCAACACGGTATGTAATGTCTCATTTGAATTACACGCCGGAGAAATCGTTGGTCTGACTGGACTGGTCGGAGCGGGCCGCACGGAAACAGCACGCCTGATCTTTGGTGCTGACCCCAAAGATAGTGGGGTTATTGAACTGGACGAAAAACGCATTAATGCCGACTCCCCACGTGATGCCATTAGACAAGGTATCTGCCTGCTTACTGAGGATCGCAAGTCGCAGGGATTGGTGCTCGGGCAAACGGTGCAGGAAAACTTTGGCCTCCCTAATCTGGAACAATTTACCCAAACAGGCCTAATCAACCGCACCAAAGAAAGTGATGCCTTCGCTAAATTCGTGAATCAGATTCCGATCAAAATCGCCGATCATGAGCAATCGGCCCAGACTCTCTCAGGAGGCAATCAACAAAAAGTCGTTCTGGCCAAGTGGCTTCAACGTAATGCGGAGGTCATTATTTTCGATGAACCCACGCGTGGTATTGATGTGGGAGCCAAATATGAAATCTACCAGCTCATCCATCAACTTGCCGATGATGGCAAGGCTGTCCTAATGATTAGCTCTGAACTTCCTGAAATTCTCGGGATGAGCGACCGTATTCTGGTAATGAATGAGGGCAAAATAACCGGTGAGATAACCGAGGTCTCATCGGCCACTCAGGAAGACATCATGAAACTAGCAACCCAACGTGAAGAAATAGCGGCATGAAATCAAAGTTGGATGCCAGAAAGCTATTATCGAAATACGGCAATGTCCTCGTACTCCTCCTTCTTTGCGCCTTCATCAGCATAGTAACACTGGAAGAGCAATCCCCCCGTAGCACTGCAGCCGCCAGACAACTGGCTAAAAAAATAGCACAATCCAACTCTAAAGGCGCCAACGTGATCGTGTTGGTTCGTAGTGGAGAAGATCAGCAGGAGTTTGCAGACACACTGAAAGACGCGCTCACCAACACAGGACTCAATGTCCCTGACTCCATCGTTGGCACACCACGAGATGCCCGGATTGCTCTGGAAAAACAAACTGCAACTATTGCAGCCATTGCTGCTGATAACCACATGGCCACATTCTGTGCAGATCAATTACCTAGTCTCAGTAAAACAATCACTGCCTTAAGCAAGACAACAGTTTTCCAACCTCAAAAACACAAGTGGCCCAATTTTTTAAAAAAAGAAAACCTGCTGAATGTACTCAAGCAGATTTCAGTCGTGGCCATTATTGCCATTGGCATGACCATGGTGATTATCACTGCAGGCATTGACTTATCGGTAGGCAGCTTAATTGCTTTCAGCGGTGTCATCACCGCTCTATCCATCCAGCAACTCTCTGGAAACACTGATCCCACCACCGGCCACCTCTTATTGGGCAGTGCTGTAGGGATTCTTGTTTGCGCAATTATAGGGATGGGCACCGGCAGCCTAGTCACACTTTTTAACATTCCCGCTTTCATCGTAACACTGGGCGTCATGTTTATTGCTAAGGGCTTGGCATTTATCTTTTCCCAATCAGCACCCATACCGGTTGCCAACGAAGGTTTTGCCTGGCTGGGAAGGGGTTCTGATCTGATGGGACTCCCCAATTCGGTTGTGCTTATGCTCCTGCTTTACGGTATTGCCCACGTTATTATGACCCACACTTCGATCGGCCGTTACATCTACGCAGTGGGCGGCAATCCTGAAGCTGCGCGCCTATCGGGAGTCCCTGTAAAATGGGTGCTGGTTTTCGTTTATACTTTGTGCGGACTGCTGGCTGGTTTGGGCGGAGTCATGGAGGCTTCACTACATATAACAGGTGACCCCAAGTCCGGAACGTTGGTCGAACTACAAGTGATTGCGGCAGTAGTGGTTGGAGGCACCAGTCTCGCCGGTGGTCAGGGGAAAATATTCGGCACACTTATAGGAGCACTGATTATCGGTGTTATCCGCAATGGAATGAACCTGACCGGAGTAGAGGCCCACATGCAAAGCGTTGTCTA
>CAJWKQ010000171.1 GCA_913041895.1 uncultured Verrucomicrobiales bacterium | reverse complement strand
CTTTATGGGTTCCGCTCTTTTTCTCGGTTGCGTTGGAATCAGCCGCCTGCAGAGCAAGAGGCAACAGTAACGAGCCTAGGAATAAAATGTTACGCTTCATTGAAGGGCAATGTCCTAATGGGAAGAGGCGGGTTTGGCAAGGCATGAAATGAATGACCTCCTCTTACCAAACCCATCTCAAGAATCTTCCCAGTTAAAGGTTACTACGATCAAGTTTTAATGAGATTAACGACCTTGGGCCTTTAAAGGAACTCGACTCCAAAGTCTTAGCCAAAAGCCCGTAGTCTATTCGCGGCCAAAACCCTCAACACACACCGCGCCTCAGCCAAGTGATCTTTTCATGACTAACGAAGCCAACCTACAAGTCCTTTATACGCGTAAGCCTTTCTTGAGCCTGAACGCAGTAGGGCAGATCTGGAAAGCGACTCATTATTTGCTTTAAGCATTCACGGGCACCGACGGGATTGTTCTTTTCCAAGTGCCAATCGGCCATTAAATTCAGCCAACGGGTCAAATCTCTAGACTTCTGAAATGGAATTGCAAAAAGCTTATTCATTTCTTCCCAGGCCAAGTCCGGTTTCCCATAACGACTAAAATATACTCTGGCTAACTGTTCACGAGTATGACTATCGAGCGGATGCTCAGCCAGCTGCTTGAGGCATTCAGAGACAATTTCACTCGCATCTCTGGGATCATTCGAATCAACAGAAAAATCCAAACGAGCCAAACGTTGAGCACAGGAAAATTCAATCGCTGTATCCGGATAACGATCTCTTAACCCTGCCAACGTCAGCTTCATCCCTTCCCCATCGCCTCTTTTTTTCTGCCAGTCTGCCAGTTGATTAAGTGCTGTAGCAATCTTGCCCGGCTCATGCTGAGGCTGTGCGGCAATACATAAGATGGTTCCTTCTGCAGAATGAAAATCGCCCATCGATTCCATTTGAATTTGTGCCTTAAGCATTTGCCCCTCAAAATCACACGGAAACTTCACCAACTCTTCTTCGATCAATTCGATAGCCAATATTGGTTTACCCTGTCTCCTTTTAGCTTCAGCCACTGAATAAAGTGGTTTTGCCTCAACCTCCCCGCCACCACCCAGGAGTGAGTTAATTGCACCTCCACTAATAAAACCCAATAGGGGAGCGATCCACAATAAACCCAACAACATGCCCGGCAATATAGAAAAAAGCATGCCAATCGGACCCATTGACAATGAGGCCACGAATATTATCAGCAGTAATACACTTATTCCTAGTTTCCAAGCAATCATCCCTCTCCTGTAAAGTCCTTTGAGCGCTTGGGTAATAAAAATCTATAAGTCGAGTTACACCCCGAAAGCTTCGCGCATCATCGTGACACTTTTGGGCACAGCACTTTTCGCGTCTTCCTTGCCTTCAAACTCAATGGAGATATATCCGCGGTAATTGACCTTGCGCAAAATCCCCGCAATACGTTTGTAATCCAAGTCCAACGTGTACCATTCCCCGCCTCCATAGTAGGTCTTGGCCTGCACAAAGGTGGTGCGTGAGGCAATCATCTCCAGTTTCTTGTAGGGGTTCTCCAGAAAATTTCCTGTATCCATCAGGACACCCAGCCATGGTGACTCATCAAAGGCCTTGGCAATACGCAATAAGCCTTCAGGTGTGCGTGCCAGCCCCCAATGGTTTTCCAATGCCATGTGCACTCCCAGTTTCTCAGCAGCCGGCAGACATTTTTCAATAGATTCAATACACCACTTAAAACCCTCATCCTCGGTATGCCCGGGAAGCACAGGCTCAATGCCGCGATTGGCCATAAGTGCATCAAAAGACTTGGTGGTTCCCCACCGGCCGGTATTCAGGCGGATACAGGGTATCCCCATTTCATGAGCCAGTTCCATACAATGAATGGTATGATCGATATTACGCTGACGCTTGACTTTGTCCGGACTGACAAAACCCTGATGTATGGAGAGCCCCACGAGTCCCACGCCATTTAAAAACGCGTGCCGCTTCAGCTTGCGTAGGTAATCAAGCTTTTCGCTGGCCATTTGCATATGCAATACATCCACTCCTTCCACTCCCAAGTCAGCAGCATGATCAATCACCTTTTCAATCGGGTACTTATTGCGCGTAAAGTGCCAGTAGGAATAGGTGGCCAAGGCCAGCTTGTTACGTGGTCCGGACGGTTTGTCGGCCGCCAGAAGATTATTAGCAGGTAATGCAGCTGCTACTCCGGCCAATGCGCCGGAAGCCAGAAATTTTCGACGATCAAGAGATTGCATGCGCCCAGTGAAAAGCCGGCGGCCAAAAAAATCAACTCATCACCGGCGGCCCCTCTGTCATGGGCCTTGGAGTAAGCATTACACCCCTTTGGTTGGCTGTTTCTATGGCGGCGATAGCCTCATTTTCCACCGGATCCAGAACCGGTGGAGTATCCGGATTATTTCTCTCGTTTCGCACGCGGTTACGAATGAAGGCGAGCCGAAAACAGTTGAGCTGTTTTTCACGAACCAAACGGTAGCCTCCGGGCAACCCGGTGAGATTCATCAGGTTCCATCCCGGCAATAACATCCATGGGCTAATGATCCGGTTATACTCCGCTTGAGTAATGAGTGCTCCCACCACTCCCTCAAGCCCCGCCTTGACCCGGGCCCGATCCCCAAATCCAAGCCACAACAAAAGAATGAAAAACAAAACTACCACCAACGCGTGCAGCATCAAGGCGAGCCAAAGGCCGGCCCCCTCCATGGAGAGAAATGAACTGAATAAATTCCGGCCGCCATGAAGGAGCATGGCCAACCCCAAGCCCACAAACGGCATAGCCCAGCGCCATGGCCCCTTGGTGGTCACAAAAAGTCCGAAACCCAACCCCGCCAAGGCGGTGAAGGTGGCATGACCAAGCCCCAAAAGAATGGTCCTCACAAAATACATTCCAAAAAACCCTTTGCCTCCAAACTCCTGTGCTGCACCAACAATGTAGAGAATATCTTCAGTAAGTGTGAATCCCAAACCAATGATTCCCCCATAAACCACACCCGAAAGTGGACCGTGTGTTTCATGAACACGTCGTCTGGAAAAAAAATATATCAGTAATAATCCAAATGCCTTGGAGGGCTCTTCAACCAAAGGAGCCACAAAGGTTGCTGTGGTGTTTTCCACCAACTCCGCCGCCTTTTCGGTTTCCAGTGAATCGAACGTGGTAGCCAACGCCTCTTGCCCAAGTAATCCCCCCGCAACTGACGGGATAACTGCGCCCACCGCACCCCAAACTAAACAGAGATATAAGAGCCACCAAGGCTCAGGAGCATAGCGATCAACCGACCGAATCACCACAAAGTACAAAGCGACCAGAGGAACAACAAACAGAATCGCTAGTATTGGCCAAAACATGCCTTTTTTAACTAGCTCAGCCGTCTAAAATCTAATGAAATACCTACTAAGGAAGTGGGGGAATATCAGAGCTTTGCTCCTGAACGTTTGTATTTGCCTTTAGAGAGGATACCACCGAATTTTCACCAATTTTCCTCTCGCTGTCACCTGCAACACAACCGATCAAAGCAAGAGCCAATACCGCAACCAAAAGAAATTGTTGGTAGGTCATAGAAAGAACGCTAGAGTGCGTAAGCCATTGACAACAATGGCCACTTATTGGCAACTATTCGCAATAAATTCACAATGAATCCACTATTTCAGAACTCCTCCCGCCGAGATTTTTTTTGCTACGGCGGACTAGCCACTGCAGGTAGTATTCTCACCCTAAAAGCTGGAGCAACACCAACCCTAGCCACTGAGGATAGTCACGGTTATGTGAATTATTTGGAGGCAACTGGAGAGGCAATTAGCCCAGAGGGCAAATTCAAACCCACTCATCCTGATATTCTGGGCCCCTTCTGGGCAAGTGGTGCACCCTTCCGTGGCAAAGTTACCCAGCCTCGAGCACCAGGAGATCTACTGGTGATGCGCGGCCGCATCTGGAGCCACATCCACAAAAAGCCCATCGCCAATGCCCTATTGGATGTCTGGCAGGCTGATCATAAAGGTATTTATGATTTCCAAACCAGTGAACGCCCTGATCCACGAACCAGCCTTTCTGCCGCTCGCAATTTCAGTGGAGGAAAACAACCGGCCAAAACCGATTTCAAGAATCGCATCCGATTAATCACCGATGAACAAGGTTACTATGAATACGAAACCATCAAGCCTGCAGCCTACGGAGTAGGCGATTCCACTCGGCCCTCACATATTCACTACATGGTTCAGGCCAAAGGCCACGCTCCAGTAATTACTCAGTGTTACTTTAAGGGAGACCCTCACATCGCAAAGGATACTTGGGCAAGCAAATCGCCGCTCATCATTGCTCTGGAGAAAACACGTTGTGAGTATGGTCAATACCTTTCCGGTCAATTCGATCTGGTATTGGGTGCTGCCCAAGCATAATCGCACAACGTTGCTTTTTACCGATATTTTTTGTATAAGCTCCGCGGCCTGCTAACCCAAATGCTGGACGCGCTATCTAAATTCTTTAACCGCAAGCAAAAGCCCCCCTACCAGTCTGGAACAAATTTACTTTTGTTACTGGTACTCTCGGTTGTTATCGGCGCGGGCGTAGCTTATGCCACTCTCGGTTTTATGAAAACCTTCGAGCGCGTGGTTAACTGGGTCTACTTTGACTGGAGTGAAACTCCCAGCGGTCGATACACTCACAAGTTTGACGCGCGCAATAAGCTTCAGTTCGACTTTCGAGGCGACAATGAACATGGCCTCAAGGGCCTGAAACAGACCCAATGGGCCACTAACGGCACCTGCTCTATTCTTACGACTAAAGACGGTGAAAGGCTTGATCCGGTTCAAGCAAATTGGCAGTACACGAATAAAAAGGTTCAAATCAAAATTGATAAACCCAGCGGCACTAATCTGAATTTAATTTTTATTAACAGCGACCTCCAGCCAGAAAATGAATCGAAAGCTGCATTCGTTGAGCACCTTCCAAGCCCGGATTACAAAGGCGCACTCCTCTTCAAGTATAAACAGGGGTCCTTTACCGACGTTCCGAAATGGCACATTTTGGCTGCACTAACCGGTGGCGGGCTTTTTATAGGTTTGCTATACATTGCCTTCAAACTACCCCGAGGATACGGACCAGCTGATGCCATTATTGCCCGCATCAATAATGACGGTATTTTACCTATTCGTGAAGGAATCTCCACAGCACTTATATGCGCCAGCTCCATCGGTTTGGGCGCATCGGTTGGGAGATATGGACCAGCAGTACACTTGGGAGCAACTCTTGGTTCAGGTTTCGGCCAAGCCTTTAAACTTGGGCGCACCAATACTGTCACTTTTCTGGGATGTGGGGTAGCTAGTGCGATTGCCTGCTCTTTCAATACCCCCATTGCCGCAGTGATCTTCACCCATGAGGCGATTATTGGCCATTATTCACTGCGCGCATTTGCCCCCATTACCATTGCTGCAGTTGCCGGTAATGCTGTCGCCATTCACCACGGTCGGTTTTTTGACGGGTTTCAAAACCTCACCGCGCCCACCGAACTCACTCTAGACCAGTATCCGCTCTTCGCAATCGTTGGGCTTGTCTCAGGTTTGTTTGCCATTATTTACATGCGAAGCATTGTCTTCATGGGTAAAACTGTGAAGAAAACCAATATCCCGCTCTGGAGTCGACCGATGATTGCGGGTTTAGCCATTGGTATTGTTGCATTATGGCTACCCAATCTCCTTGGGCTGGTCGAGGAAACCACTACTCAAGTAATTCAGGATGAAGGAGCCGAGTATATACTTCAGGTTTTATGTCTTTTAATTATCTTTAAAATTGCCGCCACCGCACTTTGCCTCAGTTGTGGCATGCATGGCGGAGTGTTTGGGCCTGCGCTCTGTATTGGAGCCATGGTAGGCGCTGCTTTAGCCATGGCTTACGACGCAAATTATTATCAGATATTTGCTTTGGCAGGAATGGGTGCATGCATTAGCTCAGTAGTCGGAGCTCCTATCGCAACTATCCTGATTGTCTTTGAACTCAACCAGAATTATTCAGTGGCTACTGCAGTCATGGTAGCCGTAGTCATCAGCAATCTTCTCACTAACAAATACTTTGCACGATCCTTTTTCCTCTTCCAAGTGCAGGCCGCTGGATTTGATATTAACGCGGGACGGGAAGTTCTAATTTTACAGCGACGCAAAATTAAGGAAGTGATGGAAAAAGATTATTTCACCATTGAACCGGAGGCCGATTTAACCGCTGTTGAAAAGGCTTTAAGAAACAATCCAGAAGCAGATCTTTATGTAACTGATTCGGAACAAAAGCTTTTGGGAGCAATAACCTTAGCCGGGGCATGGGATAACCTTAAGACAGATGGCAGCCAGACAGCAGCTGATATGGCAAAACTTCCCGAACACGTACTAACCGAAGATACCGACCTGAACAGCGGCTTCGAAATCATTGAGAAATTTGTTGGTGTCAGTATTCCAGTTGTCGAGAACGAGGAAAATATGCGTTTAACCGGTATAATTTATGAAGCCAACGTGATTCAGGCCTACAATGAAGCAGTTAGAACCGCTCGCGGTGAGGAGCAAGGTCTCGAATAACTTTTCAGCGAATAAGTCACATAGGAGGTTGACACCTCTAACAATAATAGTACGTTTACGTATGGTTTGGCATAAAACTGGAAAAATTACAGAAATATGGTAAACTATTAGCCGAAATTACCATCTGTCGGATGACGGTGGGACCCAAAGCCCGTGCGTACATTTAAACAAATTTTATTCATCGGATTCAGCACTGTAGCATCCAGTGTTTTCGCCCAATTCACCATGGGTGGAATGATGGGCACCATGGGGGTCATGGGTGGCCTTCAAGGAATGGGATCCCAATCGTATGGCATTGGCATGAACGCAGTCAACGGCATGCAAGGTGGCATGGGCATGCAAGGTGGCATGGGCATGCAAGGTGGCATGGGCATGCAAGGTGGCATGG
>CAJWKQ010000170.1 GCA_913041895.1 uncultured Verrucomicrobiales bacterium | reverse complement strand
CAATATCATAGAATTCCGTGACAGGACTCATTCCAACGCTACAATTTCTTTATGCTTTCCCGTCGTAAATGGCTCCTTTCATCCACCACCACCGCCGCACTCTGGCCCCTCACTGGATGCCAATCCCTCCGGCTCACTGCTAAGCCCGGCCGCACTGAACCGGGCCTGCGCATTAAAAATATCCGGCGTACTACCATTGCCCTACCATACCGTCCCGTGCCCGCCCGTAATATGGCGCGTGAATTACCCCACTGGGTCTATAGCGAAATCTGCGAAGTGGAACTGGCCAATGGCATTACCGGTTTTGGTGAAACCATGCTTTATTACACTTGGGGCGCCACCTCTGATGGCGATGTTGCCTTTGCCAAGGATAAGAACGCAGCAGACATCATGTGGAATGATGATTTGGGGGCCGGACTGCAAATTGCCTGCTTTGATGCAGTAGGAAAATCCCTCGGTGTTCCTGTTCATGCGTTACTCGGAAAACAGGTCCATCAAACCACACCAGTTGCATGGTGGGATATTGATCTGCCACCTGAGGATATAGCCACCGAAACCAGAGCGGCGGCTGCAGCCGGCTACAAGGCGTTCAAGACTAAAGGTCGGCCCTGGTTTGATATTTGGGAACAAGCCAAACTAGGTAATGAGGCGGCACCCGATGGATTCTCCATTACTTTTGATTACAACGATACGCTTCTGGATGCTGAGCGTGGCATCCCTATCCTGAAACATGTGGAGCAATATCCCATTACCAAGATGGTGGAAACCCCTATCCCGCAGGGAGATATCCCGGGCAACCAACGCATCTGTGCCGAAACCAAGGCCGCAGTAGCCATGCATTATGGCAACCCCAAACCGGTAACGGCCATTCGCGAAAAAGTCTGCCACGGATTTGTTATTGGAGGTGGAGCCAGTCGGGTGATGAATTCTGGACGGGTAGCTGCCATGGCCAACATGCCTTTTTGGCTGCAACTGGTGGGTAGCACCATTACTGGTGTATGGTCACTACACTTCGGAGCCGTACTCAGTCATGCCACTTGGCCGGCCGTAAACTGTTTCCAGCTATATTCAAAATCCCCCATCAAGCAACCCATCACCGTAAAAGAGGGTTTCTCCAGCATACCTGATGAACCCGGTCTTGGCGTAGAACTGGACTGGAAAGTGATCAACCAATATACGGTGCCCAAACCCAAATCACGACCTGAACCCCAAAGACTATTGGAAACCCGTTGGCCTGACGGTCGAAAAATGTATGTAGCAAGTAATGGCGACGTAAACTACATACTTAGAAGATTCATGAAGCCCAGCAACCTCCCGTATTTTGAGCCGGGTGTGACCACTCATCTTCTCTTTGATGATGGATCAAAAGATTGGAAGGACTTGTATGCACGCGCCCGCGTGAAGCCTGTGCTTAGCAAAAATTAAGCCGCCATCATGGCGCGCGATTTTTCCTGCGCATGAGCAATCTGACTGGGAGTCATGCAACGTTCAGTCATCCGTTTATAGCGCTTGGCTATCTCAACACCTTGTGAAGCGGCACAGTTAAACCACACATAAGCCAGCACGTAATCCTCTGGAACACCTCGACCACGCAGGTAGCAATCAGCCAATAGCAACTGTGCCTCGGCTACTCCTTGACCGGCGGCTGCGCGGTACCATTTGGCAGCCATCTTTAGATCAGCCTCAACTCCTTCGCCGTGGTGATAAAGGGAAGCCAACACATACTGTGCATTAGCATGTCCATGGTTGGCCGCTCTCTCATACCATTCAACAGCCTTTGCTAAGTTGGTTTCAGTACCCCGCCCAACGTGATGCATCACTGCCACATTATATTGAGCCTTGGGTAATTCTTCGTTTGCCGCCATTTCATACCACTTAAGAGCCTCGGCGTGATCTTCCTCCACTCCACGCCCTCGTTCGTACATAGCCCCTAAATTGCACTGGGCATTGGAAACTCCCTGTTCAGATGCCTGCCTAAAATAGTGAACCGATTTTTCATCATCGGGAACCACTCCATGACCTTGCAAGTAGAGCACGCCCAAATTGAACAAAGCCGGCGCACAACCGTTTTCTCCAGCCGATTCATACCACTTCACCGCCTCTTCAATATTGGGGGTACATCCCTCTCCGCATTCCAGACTGACCGCGAGCGAAAACTGTGCCTCGATCTTTCCTCCCTCAGCGGCTTTTCGATACCACTTCAAAGCTTCTTTCGGATTATGTTGAAACACCAATCCTGAATCGTATGCATCAGCCAAAACAAATTGCGCTTCAATGTGACCTGCTACCGCAGCCAAACGAATCCAATGAGCGGCTGCCCCTCCATTAACCGTTACTCCATCACCCTGAAGCAGGTGGCGACCATAATTATATTGTGCAGGCACACAACCACTCTCGGCAGCCAAGGCAAACCATTGCAAAGCCTCAACCGTATCAGGAAGGGTTCCTTTTCCTTCAACCAAACGTTGACCGAGAATATTTTGGGCCTCCATGTGCCCCTGATCTGCGGCTTGACGATAAAGATGCGTTGCCATTTCTTCATCCACCTCAGCTCCCTCGCCAGCTTCACACATTTGTCCCAACAAATATTGGGCATCCATCAAACCTTGTTCTGCCGCCTTTTGAGCTAATTCACGGGCCAGGTCTATGTCCTGATCTGTCCCGCCACGACCGGCACGCAAGCGAAGAGCCAAATTATAGCGACCCGCCGCCAAGCCTCCTTCGGATGCTTTACGAAACCAATTAACGGCCTGTACTTCATCGGCCTCCACATCAATGCCTTCCGAATAGCATACCCCCAAGCGATTCTGAGCTGCGGCAATATCCTGTTCAGCAGCTTTCTTCACCCACTCCACTGATTCTGAAACATTCCGCGCCACACCTTCACCCGATTGCAGATGCCTTGATAAGTTCCATTGGGCTGGTGCATAACCACTTTCGGCAGCCTTACGAAACCACCGGACAGCCTCTCCAGGGTCGGGCGCACTAAAAACTGAACCGGCTAAAATAAGGCCCAAGTTATTTTGCGCAGGCGCATAATCCTTTTTGGCTGCTTTCTTGTACCACTTTACCGCTTCGTCCAAATTCTTCTCTATCCCATCTCCAGTAGCCAACTTTACTGCCAAAACAAACTGAGAACGGATATACCCCTGCTGAGCAGCCAAACGCAGCTCAAGCACCTCGGTCAATTCGGTGGCCTTACCCGTCAGATCAGCCGCCTTGTCCTTTATTTCCTCCGCTACGGACATAATTTACCCTCATGTACAACACCTAAACCCACAAAACACCTTATTTTTAGCATTTTATGGCTATTTTACCAGCTTTATGCCGGAACAAAACTATGTAAATAAACTGTGAGCAACCTCTATGCCATTGATTCCAAGAAAAAACCCCGCCCGAAGGGCGAGGCAGACAGGCATCGTTGGATAGCCCGTTGAGGAAAAATTATTTGGTTTCTTTTTTTCTAATATTTTTTTTGTTATCTGGCTTTTGGCGTTTAAGTAAAGCCTCCGGATAAGTCTGTTTACCATCGGGTGAATCGACTTCAACGATCATAAAACCTGTATCGGTAATTTGAACTTTTACTGTGGCCTCATCGCAACAAACTGTCGCCACATTCAAAAACAAATGTTTCCCTTCCAATTTCCATTTACCCGTGTAGATGTCGTCTCCATTTGGATCCTCAGCAGAACGCACCGAAACATTACCTTTATTGGTCAACTCAACTAACAAGCCTTCGTCATCAAAAACTCCCTCATACAATCCACTCGGCCCCTTATCAGCGAATGCCTTTTTCTTTTTGAAATGAGGAGGGCCCAGTTCAGTAACACTACCATCGGGACGAATCGATTTCCATGCCACCATATCTTTGCCCTTCAGCCTAAGTATGGCGGTGATTCTTTCTCCTTTAGGATTTATCAACTTGGCAACAACCAAACCATTTTCCAGTTTCCACTTGCCGCGTAAAACGACTTCCCGATCCTTTGAAGGGAATATTGTCAGTGATCCGTCCGACTTGATAATCAAGCGCGCTTGCTCATCTTCAACAAGCCCTACATAGACACCTGCAATAGCATTCTTCTTTTTTGTATCCGCCTTATCGGCAGCGCCAAGGCTGCCGATCAAGGCAAAGATAACAAATACGGTAAAAAAATGCTTCATTGAAGCTAATATTAAACCTCCCAACCTTTGCGGTACTTCTTGGTCGCAAGCCTGGTAGCTTTCTTGTTGGAAGATCTAAGCTTATCGGCATTCCAATCGAATCCTTCACCTACCTTCATGGCGATATTCCCCAAAAGGATGGCCTCGGTGAAATTGGCTGCGTGATCGAAATTACTTAAGGCAATCTCAGGCTTGTTAGCCTTAATAGCTTTAGCCCACTCCTCTTTCATACCGACATCACCACGGTTATTTCGAGGGAGCGCTGGAGATACCTTCACATATTCGGGAGCTTTTTCGCCGCCGCTCGGAGGGAGTAGTTGCCAACTCGAACCGTAATCGTTAGGAGAATACATTATCCCTTTGGTACCGACAATGAGTGAACCACTGTTAGTGGGTTTATTGCCATGAAAGAGTTCAGCAGGCGGAAGTTTCTTTTTGCCGTCCTGCTTTCCTTCATACCAGTTGAAGGTCACCTCGCTTCGTCCTTTAATTGCCGGGAATTTCATCTTGATGACAGCCCAAGCCGGATAAGTTTCGGGATTAATCGGTCCTACGGTGATGGGCTCCACCCATGTAGGCTGAGTCAGTTCGCAACCCATGTAGGCCAGATTGGCGGTGTGGCAGGCCATATCACCGAGAGCTCCAGTGCCATAATCCCACCAGCCACGCCATTTAAAGGGATGATAACCGCTATTATAAGGTCGCATTTTGGCTGGTCCGATAAAGGAATCCCAGTCTAAGTGTTCCGGTTTAGCTTGCTCCGGCAAGCTCTTGGTCACTCCTGGTGCCTGAGGCCACACAGGACGGTTGGTCCATACATGACATTCCTTGATCTCACCAATAGCACCAGCCTGAAGGGCTTCAACTCCTTCTCGCATGCCGGTGCTGGCCGTACCCTGATTACCCATTTGCGTACAAACCTTGTTCTTGACGGCCTCAAGGCGCATTTGACGGGCTTCCCATACAGTGTGAGTCAGCGGTTTCTGGACATACACGTGAATGCCCTGACTCATCGCTCTAATGGCAGCCGGAGCATGTGTATGATCGGGTGTGGAAACCGTACAGGCATCAATCTCTTTACCCATCTTATCGAGCATCTCACGAAAATCAGTAAACTGTTTTGCTTTAGGCCATTTTTTGGCAGCGCCGGCACCACGTTTAAAATCACAGTCACAGAGAGCTACCACCTCACCGACTGTGCCAGCACCGTTGATGTCGCTAGCGCCCTTGCCGCCCACGCCAATACCGGCCATGGTCAAACGTTCGTTGGCACCAAAAACACGTGATGGCAGGAAATTTACCGCGATCGCTGAGGCCGCACCGGCCTTGAGTACGTCACGTCGAGTATAGGATTTGATTAGGGTTCTTTTGGACATAACAGAAAATTAAATTCAGGGTTAAATGGAATCGGGCTCAAGTATCGTTCGAGTTTAGTTTCACGCAAGGGCAAAATCAAACCCGGCCCAGCATCTACCATTCCCAGTCTTTACGATACTTGCGGCGTACAAAACTATTAGCCCTTGCACTCTTTGCTTCACCATTAGGCGGACTCCACTCCACCGGTTCATTGGCACGGATAGCCAAATTACCCAGAAGCACCACTTCAGTATAGGGTCCGGCAACTTCAAAACGGCTTAAGGGCGCGTGTCCTTTACCCGTCGCAAAGTCAATCCACTCAGTATAATTACTTTTTACACGTGGAATCGTCTTGGGAGTAGTTTCCTCAATGTGCTTAACCTCATCAGCATCGCGTCCGGTTACCATCCAGTTACTTACGAAACGATTAAAGAAAAGACGCCCCTTATCACCAATAAGCATCGTTCCAAATTTTCCTTGTCTTCCCTTTCCTTTCACCATCTCAACTCCGCCAGTAAGTTCCTTGGATGGAGCGTTTTGAACACCATCTTTCTTGCCATCATACCAAACCAATTTCACCGGAGGTTTCTTTCCGCGCGCAGCAAACTGGTAATCAATTACTGCCCAATTGGGAGGACTTTCCTTTGTGTTACCCCCATGGCGGGCTTCAACATGGTGCGGCACACCCAAATCTAAACTCCACCAAGCCATGTCCATTAAGTGACATGCCATATCACCCAAAGCACCCGTTCCAAAATCCCACCAACCGCGCCACTTAAAAGGCAGATACCCTTCACCATAATCACGATAAGGAGCAGGCCCCAACCACAAATCCCAATCCACACCCGCTGGCACTTTAGCTTTGGGTAATCGTTTTTCAATTCCCTGCGGCCAAACCGGTCGGTTGGTCCAAATATGTGCTTCAGTTACATTGCCAATGATACCGGCACGCACGAGTTCAACCACACGCCGAATCGGCTCCATTGCATGTGCTTGATTTCCCATCTGGGTACTAAGATTGCCTTTGGCGGCCTCACTCACCAGTTGCCGAGCTTCCCACACATTATGAGTTAGAGGCTTTTGTGTGTAACAATGTTTACCCATCTGGAGCGCCTTCATCGTGGCGACCGCGTGAGTATGATCCGGAGTAGAAATCGTACAGGCATCAATGCTCTTTCCAAACTTGTCTAGCATCACGCGAAAATCAGTAAAGACCTTTGCCTTGGGAAACTTCTTAATGGTTCCCGCTCCACGGCGGGGATCCACATCGCACAATGCGACAATGTCAGCTCCAGCAGCTGCTGAACCGGCTATATCGGCCGTTCCTTTGCCTCCAGCCCCAATACCCGCAACAGCAATACGGTTATTGGCCCCAAAGACGCGTGATGGAAAAAAATTAAAAGCGAACGCGGAAGTTGCACCTACCTGAATCGCTTTACGACGTGAAATATGAG
>CAJWKQ010000169.1 GCA_913041895.1 uncultured Verrucomicrobiales bacterium | reverse complement strand
CACTGTGACGCCATAGCTGCGGAGGGCTACAAAACGCTTGCTTGGGCACGAATGAGCCATCAGAAGATGGACTGACATTATAATTTCTATTGCTTGCCGATCGTTTAAAAGCAAACGTGCCTAGCACAGAGGGATCCAGAGCCACATAGAAACTCATGAGCCGCTCCTAGATCGCCAAATGACGAACAGGTCGACCGTTGTCGCGACAAAAAGTAATAACTATTATTCTGTGGTGATTTTCTTAAAACTAAGAAAATACCTTCGCTCTGTTGTTGGAATGAAGATCGCCTGGAAAAAGTGCTCCCAATAACCTCGAGCGATAGTAATGTAATTTAATTCAAAAATTGATCCTGATGTCGGGTCAGGTAATAAAAAACCCCCAGGATATTATGAACATCCTGGGGGCTGATTATTACCAACAAATAAACACTGGGTCGGCTACGCCACGTCTTCTTCCTCGTGTGCGGGCTTGGTAGGCGGCACGTCCTTAGGTCCATAGTCGTGTTCCGGTGTTTTTACAGGTGGAGGCATGTCGCCCTTTGCGACTTCGTCTATAGACGCTGCCATCTTTTCCATTGCTGGATCCAGAGGTGCGGATGGTTTTCCCGGCAGGTCATCCGCGGCTGCGATATCATCCATGGGGGGTTTGTCTCCCTTAAATGGTCCATCTCCCTTAAATGGTCCACCGTCCGCATGGGTCCAGGCATCATCGCCCTTGCCAGCTGCTCCAGCAGGATCAAAAGGTGGCGGCATGTCGTCCTTGGTTGTCTTGTCCATCGGCCCTGAATCACTGCCCTTGCTAAATGCCCCCGGAGTTGGGCCATCTCCAGACTCTGGTGGAGCCGAAGGGGGTGGCGGGGGCGCTGCATCAGCAGATTCTTCTTCACCCGAAGCAGTTTCTTCCTCCTCTTCTGCAGTAGTCTCTTCCTCTGCAGTAGTCTCTTCCTCTGCAGTAGTTTCTTCAGTGGCTGCAGCTCCTTCCATGTCCGTTTCTTCGTCCATCATGTCCATCTCGTCCATGTCTTCGACACCAACGGCCTCCATGAAAGCATCGCCTGCAGCTTCAAAGGCTTCCTCGGCAGTAGCGCCACCCGCAATGGCCGCATCAAAAGCTGCCTGGGTGGTTTCCATTACCGCTTCAATCTGTTCGTCCGAGAAACCGTAGTCACTGGCGGTGGTGGAAGCAGCTTCTCTTGCAGCCGCGAAGGCTTCCTCGGCAGTAGCCCCGTCGGCCAAGGCCTCCTCAAACGCGGCACTGGCTGCGGCACCAATCGCTTCGGTAATAGCAGCGTCGTCGCCATAAGCTTCTTCGGCAGCAGTTCCTGCAGCCTCAAATGCTTCTTCCGCGGTTGCACCTTCTGCAATGGCGGCATCAAACGCTTCCTGGGCTGCAGCAATCACAGAGCCCGAAATTTCTTCGGACATTCCTAATTCACCAGCTGTGGCTGCCGCAGCCTCCGCGGCAGCGGTAAAGGCTTCCTCGGCAGTAGCCCCGTCGGCTAAAGCGGCCTCAAAGGCAGCGCTGGCGGCTTCGCCTATTGCCTCAAGGGGGTTAACACCATCTACTGCCATAAAATCCTCCTTAAAATTTAAAACTTTGCCAACTTACATGCACTTGATTACAACATTTGCTTTCTTTCAACATCTCTTTTTTAAGCATATGTATGGAGTAGTTAGTCGGGTAAAATAATACCCGAAAATAACACGGTCGTTCTCTTTTTGTTACCTCAGCCGTGCGAGGGTGTGTCCTGCTGACTTGGTCGCGAAATTAACCCTTGAGGTAGATCCCGCGTACCCTAGTTTTCTCATCCTTTTTTTGGCGGCTGGGGCCGGGAAAAGACGAGCTCACTGCCCGTTGATGCCTTCGCGTCTAGAGAATAACCGTCCGCATCGAAATCTTTCAATCCTTCCGCTCGATCCACGCGGTTTTCCATGATCCAGCGCGCCATGCTGCCGCGCGCGTGCTTGGCGTAATACATAAGCGACCGGGCTTTGCCATCCTTTAGATTCAGAAACTTGGCCGCGATTACCGTTCGTCCAAGGGCCTTGCTGTCCACAGCCTTAAAATATTCATTTGAAGCGAGATTGACCACGGTTGTGTCGGAATGATTGGCAAGGTCCTTATTTAATTGATCAGCAATTCCTGCACCCCAGAACTCATAAAGGGATTTACCTCGCTTCGTCGCCATTTTGGTCCCCATTTCAAGCCGATAAGGCTGGATTGCATCCATGGGACGCAACACACCGTATAGGCCTGATAGGATGCGCAAGTGATCTTGCGCGTAAGACAGTGTTTTCTTGGATAGGCTCTCGGCTTCAAGCCCCCAATAGACGTCTCCATCAAAGGCAAGGCTTGCGGGTTTGGCGGTGCTGCTACGATTGTCGAGATTAAAGGATTGGAATCGCTCGAAATTCATGGTGGCGAGGTTATCGCTGATGTGCATCAGACGTTTCAGGTCCTCCGCGGTCTGGGTCTTGGCAACGATCGCGAGTTCGTGAGTATCGTTGAGCAAACGCGGCTTAGTTATCGGGACGCCCGTTTTAGTTGGGGTCATATTCATTTTTTTTGCGGGAGAGAGTAGCGTCAGCATTTTTTATCCTTTCCTCCTAACATCAACCTAGACAATCTAGATTTGTATGCGTGGGTTTGTAGCCCCATGAGACTACGCGTCTTCCTCAAAAATTCAAGCGCCTTGCCACTGGAAATGCCTGCATCTAGGATCCGAAAGCACACTTTACTTGCATTGAGTTGAGGGTAACGATCCGGTGATGAAAATTTTAGGAACCGGCCTGTTCATTGGCAGTTTGATATACGTTGGATTGTGTCTAGTTCTTTACCTTTTTCAGGGACGATTGGTTTTTCATCCCTCTAACTCTTTGGTGGCAGCACCTAATGAATCGGGGCTTGTCTATGAGGATGTTTACCTAAATGCTGGGAATGCCCGCATCCACGCTTGGTATATTCCGAGTGATGAGGCCCAGCTTACTATTCTCTTTTGTCATGGCAATGCCGGTAATATTTCCCATCGCCTGGAAACACTGTCGCTGCTTCACGCCATGGGGGCAAACGTTTTGATTTTTGACTACGCTGGTTTTGGACAGAGTAAAGGTAAGGCAAGTGAGGCGCAAACCTATCTCGATGTTGAGGCTGCGTGGAGATACTTGATTGAAGAAAAGTCTGCAAAGCCCGAACAAATCGTATTGTTTGGACGCTCCTTAGGCGGTGCTGTGGCAACGTGGCTTGCAGCAAGGGAAAACCCTGGTGCGTTAATCCTCGAATCAACTTTTACCTCAATAGTTGCGATGGGTACTAAATTATACCCAATATTTCCTGTTAACCTACTTGCACGAGTTCGCTACGACTCCTCCAAATTAATTGGGAAGGTTACGAGCCCCATACTCATTATTCACAGTCGTGATGATGAAACCATTCCTTTCCAGCATGGGGTCGCTCTGTACAATAGTGCAAAAGAAACAAAAAAATTTGTCGAGATTAGAGGGGCCCACAACAGCGGCTTTTTAGAATCGGGATTGGATTATGTCGTCCCTCTTGAATCTTTTCTCAGAAAGGTGGAAGGAGATATGTTTTGATCGCTTGCGGCATAACATGTCGTGAATTTTGTTGATGTTTGTCATCGCCCTTCCAAAGTTGTTCATATTTAAGCCTTAGCTTAAATCGTTAAATAAATTAACGGTAATTTAACAAAAGTATTTTGAAGTTGAGTTGTATTTCCGAATCGGGCGCTTTCTGGGGAAATCACTCGTATGCAGTGGGTAAAATTTTTTGATTGTTTGTAGCGGGTTGCGATGAACCGCAGTGGTGTTTTTGACCTGAGGTCCGACTGTATTACAATTTTTTATAGCTTTTCAATGGTCATGGTTTCGTTTGGTTAGGAGTTACTTTAGGCAACACTATTTATTCTTACTTGGGAGGGAAGTTATGGGTAAATTTTTGAGTGATCGGGAGGTTGCGAAACTTAAATACGCCGATGAAGCGGCATTCCGAGGCCCAATACCAACGCAGTGTGTTTCCAATGGTGAATTTAATCCTCAGCCGCAGGGTGAAGATCAAAAAAAGGTTGAGGCGCGAACCAAGGAACTTGCAGATGAACTCGGGGCAAGACACGGGATGAAGCGTCGTGAGTTTCTGCAATCCACTTGTGGTATGGCGGCAGCTTTCCTGGCGATGAACGAAGTGTACGGCAACGTGTTTGACGTTGATCCAGCCGAAGCGGCTGAACCGGAGGTTACCCTGGCTCGTGCAGAGAGCCTGGCAGGGCAATTTATCTTTGACGTGCAAACCCATTTTGTACGAGATGATTTTGAGCAGGAGGGGTTATTGGGTCTCGGCAATTTTGCAGCCGAGCACTGGAACCCTGCCCTTGATAAGGAAACTCTGACGCTGGCAACCTACAAGTTTGAAAATTATTTGAAGGAGATTTTCACTGAGAGCGATACCGACATATGTATCATATCCAACGCGCCGTTCGATAATCCGGAATGGGAGTTCCTGACAAGCGAAAATATGGTGAAGGCTCGCGACTTGGTGAACACCGTTGCTGGAGGCCAGAGGATGTTGGCCCATAACGTTGTGTCGCCAGGGAAGCCCGGCTGGATGGATAAAGTTGATGAATCAATTGAGGTGCATCAACCTGATTCCTGGAAAATGTACACGATTGGAGATCCATTTGGAGGTTCACAGTATGTGTGGCGCCTAGACGATGAGAAACTTCTGTATCCGTTTTATGAAAAAGCAGTGAAGGCAGGCATTACGAATATTTGTATCCACAAGGGCTTATTACCAGCGGACTACGAAGAAAGTTTTGCAGGCCACTGGCAGTACGCAACTGTGTGGGATTTGGGCAAGGCTGCAAAAGATTGGCCCGAAATTAATTTTATTATCTATCATTCGGCTGCCCAACAGTTTCTTGAGGTCCCCGATAACCAGCTTGCACACTTTGAGTCAACAGGGGAGCTCAACTGGACGTCGGACCTGGCAAGAATACCGGAGGAGTACGGGGTGAATAACGTGTACGGTGAGCTTGGCACTGTTTTTGCCAATAGCTGTGTAACTCATCCGCGGTTGGCTGCTGGATTGGTGGGAACGCTAATCAAGGGGTTGGGTGCTGACCACGTAGTTTGGGGTACCGATTCACCGTTCTATGGTTCTCCACAGTGGCAAATTGAGGCGCTTCGCCGGTTGAAGATGCCTGAGGAGTATAAGAAAAAATACGGTTTTGCTGGGCTTGGTTCCCCTAATGGTGCCATTAAAAACGGCATTTTTGGCTTTAATTCGGCGGCTGTTTACAATCTCGACGTCCGGGCGAGCATGGGTCGCCTGAGTGGCGATAAGTTTGCTGCCATCAAGAAAGAAGTTGATATGGCAGGGGGCTTTCGCACTAACCGCTCAAACGCTGCTTATGGGTATGTAAATACAGCGTAGTCTTTACGCCTTTAACTTCAATTAGGGGCCGCGGCTGCTGGTGTACTAGTGGTTGTGGCCCCAACTTTTCACTCTCTCTTACGCCATCGTAACCAGGTGAGCGGTCGCCGCAGCTTTGTTTATATGGGAAGGGTGCTATGCATGTAGGTAAGTATAAATTCGGGGCGCTTGCGGGTGGATTTTTGTTGGCCCTGGTTGCAATGAATTCAAATAATCTTCTGACTGACTCTAGAAGTACTGGGATAGTTTTCGGTATGGCATATGGCCAAGAAATTGTACCAAGGTTGCGAGACTCAATTGCCGTCACCGAGGTTACATTGCCGGGTCGACAATTATTTGTGCGTCTCTGCCATCCATGCCACGGGCCCATACTTAGTGACCCATATTATGAATCGGCTTTGTCTCGCAGTGGCCACTTAGTTTTAGCTATAGCTCCCCCACATGGGCCAAATCTAACTGGAGTGGTTGGCCGTAAAGCGGGGGTAATAGTTGGTTATGACTATTCCGTCTCTTTTTTAAACGCTCTAAGTGGAACAATTTGGAGTGACAGGGCATTGGATAGATGGATTCATAATAGTCAGGAAGTTGCGCCCGGATCGCGGATGTATTTCAAGGAGCCAATGCAGGAAATTCGGCAGGACATCATTTCTTATTTGGAGGCGCATTCGTAACCTTCCCTTTATTGCAAAACTTGCTTTGGCCATCTATGTGATACCAAGCCATAGAGAAAAAATCATTGATTTTTCATTGGTTGTTTTTGGAGAAGAGTTTTGGATACTATATTCTCTGATGAGGTAAAGCAGCAGTGTCGTGTGGAGATGAAAAGATGAGTGATTATTTCAGTGATGGGGAGCGAAAGGCCTACGCGTTGCCCAATCGTGGACCTCTAAAATTTACCAGTGATGGGAATTTGGATCCCGATATTCTTGCTGCATATTGGCGCTATGGTTTTTATGTCCTGGAAGGTGCTGTTGGTGCCGACGAAGTTAAAAGTCTAGTGAAAGATTTCGAAAGTATGATGGCACGTGCTCCCACCCACCAAGGTGCGGATGTTGATGCCCAGGGAGAGCCTTCTATTGATTATGGGTTTGAGAGTGTTAGCTTCAAATTTGCCAAGCCTTTAAGCGATCCAATGGGCGCTACAGACCGCACTGGAGGTCGCTATCCTGTCAAAATGACTGAATTTGAAGCACCCTCTGATGGGCCAGAGGAAGTACTCCTGACCATTGGCGGAAGTATGCAGATTATGGAGTCCAATCTTAGACTATATGGACACCCAAAATTATTGCGGGTTGCTGAGTCGATCAACGGCCCCGATTTTGTACCTTTTAAAGAAGCAGTCTGGGTCAAGCCTGCTCACTATGGCGCCGCGGTATCATGGCACCAGGATGGCACGACCCATTGGGAAAATCCTAACCTCGATGCCGGAACACACGGGTTTAACTTTATGGCACAGTTGTATCCCACCAATCCGATGAATGCGCTGTGGATAATTCCGGAGAGCCATGACAAAGGTAAAGCCGATATAAAAAAGTTGATTA
>CAJWKQ010000168.1 GCA_913041895.1 uncultured Verrucomicrobiales bacterium | reverse complement strand
CCGAATGATTCAAACAATGTGGCTATTGAGAAGGCGATTCGCAAGAAACTTATGAAGCCTTCAGGCAGTCTCAGCAAAAGAAAATTGGATATGGTGGACTCCCTAACCATTACCTCCAGTCAGCTAACCTCTGTTAAGGAATTGAGTGTGCTTACAGAATTACGGTTTCTGGATCTCTATAACAATGATTTAACTGACGTGAATGGATTGGAGGGGTTGGCCCGTCTGGAATCGTTAAACTTAGGTGAAAACCAGCTTACAGATATTAATGCCCTTTCAGGATTAACACGATTAAAGAGCCTGACTCTTGGTGAAAATAAACTGATCTCTGCGTTGGCCTTGGGGAACCTCACTGAATTAGAGTCTCTGGATCTCTACAATAATAACCTCACTAGTGTTCAATGTTTGGGAAGGCTGACGAAGCTAAAGAGTATATACCTGGACGGCAATCAACTGAGCACTGTGGAAGGGTTGGAATTGTTGCCTCGTCTGGAAAACTTGTGGCTTTCGGGCAACCGCGATATCACCAAAAAGCATATAGATAAATTACAAAAGGCTCTGCCGGACTGCAACATCACCCCTAAGTTTTACGACCAGTGAAAACAGTTTCTGCATCAAAAGTAATATTGAGGTGTTATTATCAGTTCAGTGGCACTCGCGTATAAGGACTGGAGGTATAGGTCTTATATGTACGGCCTCCTCGGCGAATGGTTTTGCGGTGGTTGCTAAAGAAATCTATATGCTTCTTTCCTGCTTCTCGAGGTAATGTGAAATTCCATGAATTATCTTCTTTCTGATACTTCATGGGTGCAGATTGGTTTTCAGGAAATAGGTCTTCAAGGTAAGCCGCACTGCCATCTGGGCCGCGATCATAAATCCACCAGATTTGGCCGCTCTGGGCTTGAGCTCCCTCAGGAAAAGTTACTTTAATCTTCACCTTTTTCTCATCAGCCCGACTCTCTACACGGGGAGCAGGCAACAAACCTTCCCCGCCGAAAAAATGGTGCAGTAAAAACGCCGCCTTATTCTGCTCTCCTCGTTCAGCAGCCGGATGCGGCTCACGAATCCCATGTCCGGAATTGGCGCGAAGATATATCGGCACCTCCGGATAATGTTTACCTCCCCACGCCAAATCAAACGCTACAAAATCGTGGGTGCCCGGGTGAAACAATACTTCTGCCCCGCGCTTTTTTAATTCAGTCAGTTTTAGGGCAACAAACACTTCCGGAGACATCAATCTCGCTAACCGCTTTAGGTCACTCCATTTGTGCCCAGCTTCAATTGCGTCCCGGTTATAAACGGGACCAAAGGTCCCACCGAGAAAGGCATGATTGAAGATTCGACGTTCATCAACTCTTTTGCCCAGGCTGCGCAGCCGCGCAGCATATTGCCCATTAGCTTTACGAAGATTAGCCCAAGCCTTTTCATCACAAAGCCGCAGAGGCGAAGGCCAGATAGGCGAGACTGACGCGTGCAACGCTGTGAGCCGGTCATCCTGCAGCAAGGCTACTGAAGGTGAGGCTCCGTTCTTCGAACCGCCCGACATGGCGACTTTGCCTTTCTCGAAATGCTTCTTCTCGGCATAGGCCGCAGTAGTTGCACGCATCAAAGCCGCGGGCCAGCCCCAGTATTGGATGGAATGTTTCGGGTTCAAGGTTTCGATGAATCGCTTTTCAGCCATTCGGCCCAGCTCTGGAAGGCCTGAGGCTGGCAAGACCTGAACGACGGTAAATACCAACCCCACTCCACCACGCAACAACTCTGCATCCGATCCGCGTGGAGGAAAATCATTCTGCATATTGCGCAGTTGATGGCCGCCAGTTAGGTGGAAGCCTTTGGCCTTACGGTCGTGTGGCACAATTAACCTAACAGGCAGTCGGTATTCCTTCCCCGGAACCAGTTCCCCGACGCGAATGGTAATGAGTTTTTGGCGGGTCATCACCTCCCCTCGTACGGGATACCAATTTTTCAACACTTTCACGTCAAGCGTACTGGCATCACGAATGGCGGCCATGTCGAATAATTCGCCAGCTTGCACAGTGACTGTGACAAGCCCTGCCGCCATTAGAATCCCAGCCTTTATAAACTTCATTTAGCAATTAATTTAAGTGTGCTCTCGGCGAACCGTTTAGCGGATTTCATGAGTGGAGACAACAGTCAAAACAAACCCTATTTGGAAGGTTGAAGAACCGTAGCCTTTCCTTTAAGGCGTGGATCATGAGCTGACTGAAATTGGCCATTAAAAAAACCTACTGCTTGAGTCGCCCCCATACTACTATAAACCTTTAGCTGGTGGCCTCGTTGCTTCAAGTCTTTCAAGACATCCTCCCCGGCTTTTCTTTCAATCCGAATTGAGTCGGGTTTCCATTGATGGTGAAAATGTGGTTGAGCCAACGCTTCCTTAACCGGTAAGCCGTAGTCTAGAGTATGAATAAGAGCTAGGAGAGTCTGGGTAATGATTGTAGGCCCACCGGCTGCACCTACCGCTAGGATGGGTTTATTATCCTTCAGCACAATTGTGGGGCTCATGCTCGATAAGGGGCGTTTACCCGGGGCCACCGAGTTGGCCTCCGTTCCCAACAGGCCAAAGGCATTGGGCACCCCGGGAGCAGCTGCAAAATCGTCCATTTCATTATTCATGATCACCCCGGTTCCGGGGATAACGACCTTGGATCCAAAGGAAGTGTTAATAGTCGCAGTAATGGCCACCCAGTTGCCTTCACTGTCCGCACAAGAAAAATGGGTGGTGTGTTTGCTGAATACATCCTCATTGGATCGAGGAGGGTTCCCATAGGTTTTCACGGTCGAAGCCTTCTTTAGATCAATTCTCTCAGCCAATTCTTTGGCGTACCCCTTGTCCACCAGTCCTTTTGGGACTTTAGTAAAAGCAGGGTCACCCAGCCAATGTGCTCGGTCAGCAAAAGCCAGTTTCATGGATTCAGTAATGAGATGATAAAAGTCAGCTGACTTGGGATCAATCTTCCGTAAATCATAACCCTCCAACATGTTCAAGATCTGGGCTACATGCACTCCGCCTGAACTGGGCGGGGGCATTCCCAGGATTGTATAACCCCGATAGGTTGTGCGTACCGGATCCAAATCGGTCGTATGATATCTGGCAAAATCTCCAACGGACATAATGCCACCGTTACTCTTCATCCAAGCGGCGGTTTTCTCTGCAAAAGGCCCCTTGTAAAACCAATCGGTCCCGTGTTTGGCCACCTGCCGGTAGGTGTTGGCTAAATCCGCCTGCTTGAGAATTTGCCCGGCCCGCTTGGGGTTTCCATTTTGATCCAGTAGGATTTTTGCTGCAGCAGGAAATTTTCTTATATCGCGCACCTTCACCCGGATCCGCCCGGCATATGCGGTGGGGATTTTGAACCCATCTTCAGCAATCTTGGCCGCATTCTCCAGATGTACACTAAATGGAAGTTTGCCATGATTTCTGCTCAGTTCAGCATAAGCCTTTAGTGCACCAGGTACTCCGATGGCCAAGGCTCCGGTTTGGCTGAGATTTGTATCAGCCTTGCCATTGCGCAGGTACATATCGCGGTGGGCCTTGGCTGGAGCTTGTTCCCGACCATTGAGCGTCATCACCTTTCCATTGGCTAATCGCGCCACCACAAAACACCCCCCGCCGATTCCTGAATTGTATCCATTCACAACGCCCAATGTCAGTCCGGCAGACACGGCTGCGTCAAAGGCGTTGCCGCCGTTTTTCAGGGCGTGAATGGCCGCATCAGTCGCAATCGGATCGACCGTGGCTACTGCACCTCCAGGAGCTGACTTGAGTGGACAGGAAAAAAGAATCAGGATGACAAGAAGCTGGCGGTAGAAACTATTCATGAGACAGACTGACTATTTCATTTTGACCTACTTCCAGTCCAGCCCCGAGTGAAGCGTATTGAAATTCTCACAGCCTGTGGCGGTTACTGCCACCATGTCCTCCACACGCACTCCACCATACTTGGCTGAATAAAGGCCAGGCTCCACCGTAAAAACCTCGTTAACCATTATTTTTTCTCCGCCATTGGCCAGTAAAATTGGCTCATGTACATCCAGGCCAATACCGTGCCCGGTCCCGTGTCGCATCCCAATATATTCCTCATCGGCATCAACAGGCGGTTGACCCATGTGATAGCCCCCTGCCCGGATAATCTCTCCCACTGCTTCATGCACTGCCTGCCCCGTGTTTTCCGATCGTAATGCCTCACAGCCGGCTTGGTGTGCCTTTAGCACGCATGCATGCATGTCGCGAATTACATCAGAAGGATCCCCATTAACCACCGTTCGCGTGCAATCACCACAATAATGTGTGTGATTATGTGTTGGGAAAATATCCACAATTACCGGCAGATCCTTGTGCAGGGGACCGGTGCCAAAGTGATGGCAATCGGCAACATGAGGAATTGTTACCACGATTGAGTCATGCAAAGTAGTGCAGTCATGATCCAGCACAAACCGGCTGATAAGTTGACGTACCCGCTCAGAAGTTAGCGGCATGCCATCATGCTGCAATACGCCACCGGAGTCGGCCGGTGCCCTGGCAATGAGTGAGCAGGCCATTTCCATGGCACCTTCAGTAGCCTTTTGAGCCTCACGCAGATGTTGTAGTTCTTCCTCACTTTTTACGCGCCTTTCCAACACACCAAAATCTGAATCGTATTCCAATTGGATGCCGCTTTTCTGGATCTCATTGGCGAATAAGAAAGGTAATGTTCGGTCAACCTGCACCTCTTTTACGCCCGCCTGCCTCAAACATTCAGCACCGGCTTGAGCCAATGCCGTATCCCGGTCGCCATCTAGCCCCCCCTCGGGGGAGAAATCGGAGGCACAACCAATTTCATCAGCTCTGGCCAAGCGTTTTGCTCGGTCCATCTCGATATCACGAACCAGAAGGATGGTTTTCCCATTGAGTAATTGGGTAAAGAATGCCGAGTCTCCCACTGAAAACTGAATCCGGTGGAACAAGGTCATGTTTACGGCCGGTACTCCGGCCAGTACTTTGGCTATTGAATTACTCATTAATCTTTCAGGAAATACTCAAAAAATTTATAGATCACAGAATTACTCTCAACAGTCGGTGAATGATCGGGTCGATTGGTCATGGCCACGCGGTTCTTTGCGCCGAGCAGATCGTTGACGGCGATGGTGTGGTTTAAAGCTTCCCACCGGTGTGGGCCATCCTCTGAGCCACCACTTACTAGAAAGGGGCGCGGTGCCATCAGGGCGTGCAGCTCGTGCAGGTCGCGGCCAGTTTTTAGCAGGTGCGGGTACAGGCCGCGGGCGGGATTGTCGGGCTTGAGCACACCGCGTTTGCGCCAGGGCTTGGGATGATAGCCCAGATACCACGGTTCCCAATAATTCACACTCGGGCGCGTATCGAAAACAATACCAGGATCTGACCATGCCGCAGCGGCAAATTTATCAAACAAGCACGAGGCAAACATTGCCCATTTACCACCATAAGAATGGCCAACAATCCCAATACGTTTGTCATCCACCTCCGGACGCTCGGCCAATACATGCCAGGCATTGGCCGCCGCACAACCCAACATTGAAAGCGGCTGGACGGTTGCTTTCTCTATTGAAGGATAATAGGTGGCATAGGTCCGGTTATTGGTTGTTTCTGTACTGCCAATGGAAAGCGTCACAAACCCACGCCGCGCCAGTTGCAGTGCAAAATCGCGATGTGGATTCTTCCCCAACCCAACGGCGGTTTCCGGTTCATAAAATACGGTTACCACCGCCGGTCGCTTGCCTTGGCCATCAGGAATTAAAAGGTAACCCGTGGCAAACTCCACCGGCGTCCACTTAAAACGCACTTTGAGCTGCCGAAAATTCTCCCGCCGTTTTTCCTGAAGCACCTGCACTTTGGGTTTAGTGATTAAAGCCGGCCATTGACCCAATAGATCCTGCCAGTCCTTCAGGATTTCGCTGCGGCGCCTAGCCCAATCGGTTGCTGTCTTTACTCTCGAGCCGTCATTGAAGCGCAACGGCGTGCGGTACTTCCCCAGTTTGCCCCGCCACTCCTTCGGCGGATTGAAGTACGGGGCAATTTCACCCCAAGCCTGCCGCTGCGCTGCCGCCAATGGAGAAGCCAACATGCTCGCCGCCAACCCTGTCAGGAACCTGCGTAGACTGGTTTGAAACTGCATGCCGCACTATAGAACATTCCTCTTTTCTGTCGCGCTCAGATTTGCATGCCTAAAGTTATTCACAATTTGCCTTGTATTCGCCGACTCCCTCCTATAGACAATTCGGTCCACGAGGTTTTCGCGGAGTAATCTTACCTCCACTAATGCGAATACATTCCGATCCAGGTTAAAGGCCTGCTTGTCGGCATGGCCTTTGCCGAAATAATCGGCTTATTCGATGCAAGCGTCCGATTGGCATCGAGTAATAACTGACCGGACCGAGAATAGATGAAAACCAAAGAACGGACGCCACGTGCGCGCAAGGCACGGAGTGTCTCCAAACCTCATTCAAAAAGGGGAAAACTGAAACGATCTAGAGATCGTTTTGAAGCCCGAACAGCCTCCAAACCGGAGCAAACACGCCCCCGTGGTCGTCCTCGGGGCGAGTTCGGCATGTTAATACCCGAACTGCAAAGAGCTATCGCAGTCAATGGCTACAGTGATCCCACTCCGATCCAGGCAGAATGTATTCCGCACTTGATTGACGGACGGGATTTGATCGGCACCGCTCAAACCGGCACCGGTAAAACCGCCGCCTTTATTCTCCCCTTATTGCAACAGCTTTCCTTTGAAACCAGAAGACCACGCAGTCGCTCTCCGCGCACATTGATACTCGCTCCCACCCGGGAATTAGCCGCCCAAATTGGGGACAGTCTCGAAACCTATGGACGCTTCCTTCATCTCACTCATACGGTGATTTTCGGCGGAGTAAGCCAGTTTCATCAGGTTAAAGCCATGCATCGCGGGGTTGATGTGCTGGTAGCCACACCGGGCCGTTTGCTGGATCTTATGAATCAGGGGCATGTTCAACTACAGGACGTGCAATTCTTCGTTCTTGATGAGGTTGACCGCATGCTTGATATGGGATTCATTCCAGATATCGAAAAGGT
>CAJWKQ010000167.1 GCA_913041895.1 uncultured Verrucomicrobiales bacterium | reverse complement strand
CCCTTTGATTTCAGCTGCCCGCCAAGATACCATTCTAGTGATTGGCCATTTTTTCTGCCTAATTTGTACTCGGCCACACTTTTCTTTTCGCCGTTTGGCCATTGCTCCTCAACCATGCCCGTGAAAGCTTCCCCCGATGATTTCAGTACAACTATTACTCCTTTTAGTTCTACATCCCGCAATCCAACTCGGATTTCCCCTGCAGTATTCTCTGAATCTGCTTTCTTGCTGCAACCAACCAAAAAGACCAAACAAATCAAAATGTTCAGGATTAAGCGCATACTAACGGCTATCTCCATGATACTTATTTATCTCTGGATTTTTTAGCAAAAGAATTTGGCGACCAGCCTTCTCTACACTTAATTCTCCGACCTGACTAACCTCTCCTAATCCAAAATGGATAGTATTAGGATGCTGCGAACTATATGAATCGCCAGTTACTACAGGCAACGTCTGCGTTTTACCATTGGCCCGAACGCTTACCATGGCTCCAACAGGATTGGACCCAGGGTTTAAGTGTAATCCTATCCAATTACCCTGAGAAGGCATATTGTTTTGCACCAAATGCAAATAGTGCTCTGCCTTGCCAGTTTTATGCCGATTAGTTAGTTGGTCCATTTGAACAATCAACAAATCCATTCGACCATCCAAATCCAAATCGGCCCCTACGGCAGAACGACAGTCAAACTCAAAGCCTGCCCCCATAAGATAGCCTATATTATGGTAATTACCCCCCCCCTCATTCATTAGAAAAGAATTATGTTCAAAACCATTCCATGAAACATCTTTGCCCAAACCCTTCATACACTGATTATATACCTCCTGCATTAACAAAGTTTCCTTCGAAGCCCCATCCCGAATATCGTGTCGCCAAAAAGTGGTACAATAATCGCGAGCCGAACGACCACTTAACATCCCATTAACCACATAAATATCCCGGTCTCCATCGTTGTCAAAATCCCAAGGAGTACATCCCCAAGACCACCCGGTCCTAGCTAGCTGATCATTGTAAGCCGCCTGTTTAAATCGCCCTTTTGCGTTACCCAATAAAAGACGATTACCGTAGCCCATATCAGGAGCAGCATCCAAATGCTCAAAGCCTTTTTTACCCAAACCCAAACCAGCAAGACGACGCGCAGTTGTCGAACCCATTCCGACCATGTAGATATCCAAGAATCCGTCCTCATTAAAATCAGCCAAGGAATGACTCATCCCAAAGCTGTAACGCTCTTTACCGAGATGGTTTGTAATGTCAGTGAACTTTCCTTTTCCATCATTCAAATACAGATCAATACCAGCAAAATCACTTACAACCATTAGATCCGAGTCACCATCCTTATCCCAATCCAAAAAAGAGGCACTATAAGTGCGGCGAAAACGTTTGGTCCCTAATCCAGCATCAACTGTTGCATCAGTAAATCTTCCTGCCCCATCATTTAATAAAAGTACTGAAGGAAAACCATCATTGGCATCATAATAGGGCGTGGGCATTTGACCACCTCCATAAGGAGTTTTGTATTGAGCAACAAATACATCCAAATCGCCATCTCCATCCACATCACCACTCGTAATGCATTGAGGAAAATCGATCGGACCGGAGGTTCTACGCGAAATTATTGCTTCGGAGAAAAACCCAGATCCATCTATTTTTCCGGGGAATAAGATCGGTGAGGCTGGAGATCTATCAACAGAACCAATCGAAAACCAGTCAACTTGTTTATCCCCGTTGAAATCACCAAGAACACCTGCCTTAAAGCGATGGAAATGGCCTGAAATAAGTTGTGATTTTTCAAACTGAAAATTTCCCCTGTTCCAATAGAGCAACCCACTGCCCCCTAAAATAACCTCGGGCAAACCATCCTTATTTAAATCTTGAACGACCAGTGGTGTTGGAAAAATACTGGAACCCGATTGATTATGTAAATCCTGAGACTTCGGATCATCGATGGTTAAATCAAAAACATTTTTTACCCTGAAGGGAACCTCCCCTTTACGGCTAAGCCGCTCTAAGTTTTCAACAACAATCTCAATGGGAGCATAATTATCGCCCCACAAAACCTTGAGCCTTCCCCTTAAAATTACCCTTCGTTCGGATTTTTTATCAAGCAAGTGAACCACAACCTTAAAAAGTGATACCGGGAAACCGTCTTGTTTCGGCATAAACGATTCCTGATGCCATTCAGATTCTTCTAACCGCCAACCAGACGCTTCCCAACGCTTAATCTGCTCAAGCCATTCTTTCCATTTTACCGTATGTACCGTATGTATTCCCACTGATGACTGGGCTTGACGAACCCCCCAACTTAATTGTTTTTCAGATTCAAATTCAGGATAAGATATCTTTCCAAATGAAAAATTTTTAACCACATGCCAAGGGTTTTCAGCCCCTCTCAATTCGTCCCATAATTCAACAAACTTTGTTTCATATTCCTGTGCCTGAACCTCTCCTTTCCACACAGTTTTATCCATTTTATCTCTCTGCTCAACTGCCGCAGCCACCTTACGCTGCAATTCTTCAGAAGGCACAGTTTCACGATTGGTCACATTGCCGCTCTTATCATAGGTGGTTGTTGTTTTTAATAATCCATCAGTGGTCCAAACAGTTATGTCACCCTTAGGCAAGCCTTCTTGCCATTCTCCCTCCAGCGATTTGAACCCATTGTCATGCCATTCCTTACTTATGCCGTGACGCCGACCATCTTTGAAATAAATTTCGGCCTTTAAACCTGCCCCTGAAACAGCAACATCACGAAGTAATCCGCTAAACAATTCCCCCGTCTCTTTATTGAAGACCAAGCCATCCCTGAAAGTTACTTCCGCGCTAGATCGAATTATAACTACAGCAGCGGGTTTTTTAATTTCTGGAGGAGCTGGAGCTGGCTTGCCGCACGCAACCGCAAACCCCAGCAGAACCACAAACAAACAACGGTTCATTTGCCCTCCTTGATAATGTGATAAGAATTCGCTGAGGGCGCGTTCAGCTTTGTAAGCGCACCACTAGGCCAACGTACTATTATCTCTTTAACGAGCCCATATGCGCCAAGCCCAAAATGTATGCTAGTGGAATGTTGCGCCTTCCATGAATCCCCCGTGACGATAGGCAGAGATTGCGAATACCCCTCCTGTTTCACAGTCACTAAAGCTCCCCACAAGGGTTTACCTGCAGAACCTTGAAGATGAATTCCAATCCAATCGTTTTCGGTAATCATCTTGTTCTGGATCAAACGAATTTGGCCATCTCGAGTGCGGTCATCCCCAGATTCCTTTTCCACGACCAGCAAATCTGGACGGCCATCCAAGTCCAAATCAGCCGAAACAACCGAACGACAATCAGCTTCATTGGATAATCCCATCAAAAAGGAAATATTAGTGTATCTCCCTTCACCTTCATTCAGATAAAGCACATTGTGCTCGAATCCATTCCACGATTCAGTCTTACCCAAATCAGATTGACACTCTTTGAATACTCCGGCCATCACCACACTTTGGGTCTTGATTTTAGGGGTGTAAATATCGTGCCTCCAGAACTTAGTGCAGTAATCCTTGGCAGATGTCCCACTGATATGCCCATTTGCAATGTACAGATCGCGGTCTCCATCATTATCAAAATCCCATGGAGTACACCCCCAAGCCCAGCCGGTCCGTGCCACTGAATCGTTGTATTCGGCCTGCTTAAATCCTCCTTTTCCATCTCCCAAAAGAAGCCGGTTACCGTAACCCATCTTCATTCGAGCAGCCTGTATCGGCTCAAATCCTTTTCGCCCCAACCCCAGATGTTCCAGTCTTCTAGCCGTAGTGGAGCCCATCCCCACCATATAAAGATCCATCAATCCATCTTGATTGTAGTCGGCAAAGGCATGACTCATCCCAAACGAGTAGTGATCATCCCCCAAGCGATCAGTAATGTCGGTAAACCTGCCTGAACCGTCATTAAGGTAAAGATCTAGACCAGAAAAATCACTTACGACAACAAGGTCTAAATCGTTGTCATTATCCAGATCAATAAATGAGGAGCTATACGTCCTTCGATTCCTCTTTTTTGTTAAATTAGCAGCAACAGTTCCATCAGAAAATTTTCCGTTTCCTTGATTAATAAGCAAATATGCCGGCAACCCATCGAGCGCATCATAATAAGGTGTAGGCGCACGGCCAGCTGCATAAGGGTTGAGGTATTGAGGAACAAATGCATCAAGGTCACCATCGCCATCAACGTCTCCCACCGCAACTGCTGAAGGATCACTCAATTGTGTTCTTTTGATTTCATTTAAACTAACTATGGGGGGAACCTCGAATCGGCCTTCCTTGTTTCCCCGGAAAACCATCGGCTTTTCGTCGGGGCCGAACGTCAACAGGTCCGGCAATCCATCCTTAGTAAAGTCAGCAATGGCTGCAGCGTCCGGGAACTGACCTCGACCTCCGCTAAGCATTGGCTCAGGCTTGAATTTCATATTCCCCCGATTCCAATAAATTAGATTTGCCCCAGTGGGAATGATCTCAGGCAACAGATCACCATTTAAGTCGCGAACCAAAAGGGGTGAAGGATCAATACTATCGGGAATTCGTTCACGCGTGAAGTGGGTATTGTCGCGCCGGGGCTTCAATTCACCGACATTCACAAACGGAACAACACCTTCTCTTTGGAAGATTTTAATATTTTCCACCTCCAGCTTATCTGGTAACCAAAGGCCGGCAGAATCCTTCTTGTTTGACCAATACACCCTAACTGCTCCTCTAAGGATATACCTATTGGTATCTTTTTTGGACGTGGCATGAATGACAAACTTGAAGAGTGATCTTTTGCCTTGTGTGTCAGCATCAAATTCGTGTTGATGCCATTCTGTTTCCTTTATCGAATAGGATTGCGCCCATTGTTGTAAATGTCTGCCCCAAGTCAAAAAATCAAGAGACCGTTTCACCTCTCCGAGCCACCGTGATTCCTCTACTTCCAACTGGTGTTTTCTCTTTTCTACATTTTCAAAATTCGGAATAACGATTTGATTAAAAGAAAACTCCTGCCACACCGGCCAGTCATTACTTGTCTCTCGCAGTCGATCCCATAAACGCACAAAGGTGCGCTCATAATCCTGAGCATCCACTTCTGCCTTCCATTCCTGCCCATCCAGTGCTTCCCGCTCTTTAAGCTTCTTATCGATCTGTGTTTGGGCTTGAGCCGAAGGTCCTGTTACATCGCTGATCTTTGTGCCATTACGATATTCCATTCTACGCATCAACAGTCCATCTGGAGACCATTCGTGAACCACACCAACGGGTTGTCCCATCTCCCACGTTCCTTCCATTCCTAATCGGCCATTTTCATGCCATGCCCGGCAGCGGCCAGACTGCCAACCGTCTTTAAAATTGAACTCTATTTTTGGAGTAGAATCGGGCCAATTTTCTTTTTGAACCCCGGTAAAAGGCTGGCCTGTGGATTTAAGCATGAATCTACCATCGGGATATTTAGCCAGATCGAATGCGGTGATTTGCTGCGCACTAGGACTTGAGGATAAAGGGTCCTTTTTTTTATTACACCCGGCCATGAGCATCATTACTGCCAAGACGGTAACCGCAGCGAAAAAATATCTAAGATCCTTCATTTAATGTACGACTTTTTTCTGGCCTGAAGCTCTGCACAGCATTAATGTTAAGGCCCTGTTACACAAGAAATATAAGAGTAACTCAACCTATCATGAAAAAAACAATTATTACTAGTTTGCTAACCCTAGCTGTTGGCGCATTCCTAAGCATAGGCTGTGGTGATGAATCAGCCACCGAAGCCACTGCGGCCGATAATGCCGAATCCGGCAATGTGGGCGAACTGCCAGAGGGCCAGAAGCACGATACAAAGATCGATCCTTCAAATGAAGAATCCAACACTCAAGGCAGCCCCAATCCTAGATAATATTAATCATATTTAATTTGTTTCACGCTCCCCTCTGCAAGTGGGGAGTTTTTTTATTCTTGTTCGACTTTCATCAAAAAAAAGGGCGCCAAGTTAATGACGCCCTTTGCGTTGTAATCTTTTTTACTAGCTTTTTAGTCCCAGCGATTTCCAGCTTGGGAAGGACGAATCCAACATAGATTCGGTCCACCATATAACTGTCTCTGCTGATGTCCGCCTGCCTTGAAGGCATTAGCGTGTTTCACAATGATAGCCTTGAAGTCAGCATCACCTTGTACCTGAGAGCCTGAACCGTCAGAAAGGACGATATTGCCCTGTTCAGCTTCCAAGCCGCTTATAGCATAATCCTTAGATTCTGCTGCTCCGTAGAAGTGAGGATCAACCAGCGTCTCAGCTTGGAATCCTTCATCTCTCTTGTCAGCATATCCGTCAAAAGCACCCTTATCCACAGCCATAATGGCTTCGCCGCGCCAGTCATTACCATACATCTCGGTGCCACTGTACTTCCAGCCACCACCCCAGCCATCACCATGACCGAATTTACGGAAATAGGTAACGGTATTAACACCTTCTGTAGTGGCGAAGTTGCGTGTGTTAGCAATCACAGTCTCTGGCTGCAATGCATCAGCTCCCTGACACATGGCGTAACTCAGACGGTTTGGATCAATCCAAGAACCATGAGAACCACTGCCTTTTCCTCTGAACTGTTCCCAACCATAGAGCTTGAGATCAGATTCGCCGTTACCGTAGGAGCGACGCTGATTTTCGGCATCAGCTCTGGCGTCAGAAGGTGAGCTCAATGCTGAACTTTGGCCCAAATCATCCACATAGGAGAATCCACGGAACCAACCGCATATCTGGTATGGATTCTGCCAATCTCTCCAACCCTTTGATTTCAAAAGATTATTATTACGAACAGCCAATGCAGGATCATCCAAGTGGTAGAAGCCACCCGAATCAGTTGCGTAACCTTGGTAAGCCTTACCAATGGAGCCGAGCTTGCTGGCACATTTAATACGGTTTGCTTTCTTTTTGGCCTTAGCCAACGTGGGAAGCAGCATGGCAGCCAATATGCCAATAATGGCAATAACCACCAAGAGCTCGATAAGCGTGAAACCAGCCTTATGGGTGGGGACCAGCTTCCGAATTTCTTTCATCAATTTCATGATTTGTCTCCTGTTTTGTTGGGTTTTTGGCTTTTATGCGT